>JBDKUO010000054.1 GCA_039679645.1 Armatimonadota bacterium | reverse complement strand
TGCTTTTATTGGGGTAGATTTTCCACTTTTTTGCATTTGCGCTTCGTTCCACACGCTCAGAGCTTGGGGTTTCCACTTTCTTTGAACCAACAGATTTGAGATCAGTTCCAGCTATCGCAATTGCCTCAACGGGAGCGTTTTTTATTGATGTGTTACAGATTACCCGCGATGCTGAGGATTGACAAGATATTTGCCGATATGGTATATCTCTATTAGATATATCTCTTCAAGAGAAATACTGGCAGGTGCTGAGATTTGATCAGAAAGAATAAAACAAAATACGCTGTACTGGGGTTGTTATCGCATCAGCCGGCTTCCGGATACGACATCAAGAAAGTCTTCGAACGCTATATCGGCAAGTTTTGGAATGAGAGCTATGGTCAGATATATCCGATGACCAAATCTCTGGTGGATGAAGGGTATTCCACTTGCGAGGTTGAGCGGTCCGAAGGCAAGCCGGACCGCCATGTGTTTTCCATCACCGACAAGGGGCTGGAAGAACTGCAAGAATGGCTGGCTCAGCCGACGGAACCGCACAAAGAGCGTCTGGAAGTGCTGCTGAAGCTGATGTGCGGTGCGCATATGCCTGCTGAAGCGAACATCCGGCTGATCGAGCGGTTCCGCAGTGAATGGAGCAACCACCTCAAGAGCTATGCCGAAATCCGGGCTGAGCTGCATGCCGAATACAAAGACAATCCCCACCTGCCTTACTGGCTGATGTCCGTCAACTGCGGAATGCACCTCGGCAACGCATATATCGCCTGGTGCGATGAGACCATCGAGACCCTGAAAGCTATGAATAAGGAAACAACCGAAGAACCGTCAAAACAGTGAGATGATCCAATGAAAAGAGAAGACATTCTAAAATGGGCGACATTTGTTCTTATTGCAGGGCTTGTTATCATATTATCTTCTTCGCTCTCGGCGCAGACTGACATCGATGCCGCAACAAAACCGCCTGTGCTTACTTTGCAACAAGCAATAGATACTGCCATTGCCGGTAACAGGCTGCTTAAAAACTCCAGCCTGGACCTGAGCAACGCGAATGCGGAAATATCAACCACCAGGATCAAGGGCAGACCCAGCATGGCGATCACCGCTGCGGGTTCTCAGTTACTTGAGCCTGTCCACTTCAGTTTTCCACAGGGCATATTCGGCATTTTTCCTGGCGGTCTGGTAATACCGCCGACGGACACGACCGTCACATCTCCCGCTACGTTTTCTGTAATCGCAAACGCCACTCTCATGCAGCCTCTGACTCAGCTCAGGCGCGTCCATCTCGGCGTCAGAATGCAGAGCGCCGCTGCCCAGATATCACAGGAAGACTGGCGCTCACAGCGCAACAGCTTGGTATCGAATGTAAAGCAACTATACTATGGGCTTGCCCAGATCCGGAGTGCGCAAGATACCGTAAAGGAAAGTATCAAGTTTCTCACTGAGTTGGAGCGGTTTGTAAACGATAACGTAACGAATGGGACCGCGCTCGAAACCGATCTGCTTGAGGTCCAGGCCAAACTGGCAAGACAGCAGCACGAACTTGCGATTCTGGACAGCTCATACGCGAGCACAAAGGAAAAGATGAACGTGGCTCTTGGGCGCGACATATCCACTGATTTCACCATCACCACTGTTCCTGATGCAGCGGCTCCCACCAAATCTCTTGCCGAGATTCAATCTCAGGCTTTGGAATCCAGACCCGAGGTCCGCCAGGCGAAGCTCAAGACTCAAATCGCCAGTGATGACGAGAGGTCAAAGCGAAGCGAGTCGATTCCTGATGTCAGTCTCGGAGTAACTTATACCAGGCAGCAAAATATAGACGTCGTTCCGCAGGAACTCATCACTGCAGGGATTATAGCTACCTGGCAGGACCCATTCGACTGGGGTCGAAAGAAGCTCGAACGGTCGGAGAAGGCGAGGATCGCCGAGAAGGCAAATAACGGGCTCCAGGAAACCAAATCTCAGGTCCTTGTGGACGTGAATATGAAATATAGAAACCTTCAGGATGCGCTTTCCCTGCTGGATGCGGACCGCCTTGATGTGAAAGCCAAGGAAGAGAAGCGCAGAGTCACAATGAACCGCTATAAAGAAAACTCAAGCCTGCTGAAAGATGTCCTCGAAGCGGATACCGACCTTGCCGATGCCAACCGTCAGTATCTGCAGGACCAGCTCGCCGCCGCCACGGCCAGGGCGGAACTTGACCAGGCAGTAGGGGAAGACTAGATGCATAAAAAGCAGCTTATCGCACTATCTTTGATACTTGTGCCGCCCTTGGTGGCGGGTTGTGCAAAAGATACCGGCAACAAAGAGGTTACGCCGGTCACAGTCTCGCTGGTCGGCTTTTCGGGAACTGCCGACACTGAGCGAATATATTCCGGGACTATCGAACCAAGAGCTACAGTGCCGGTAGCGTTTACGGTCGGTGGTTATGTCCGTGAAATTCTCAATATAACCGGAGGCGATGGCCAGCCAAGGCTGGTTCAGCAGGGTGATCGAGTAAAAAAAGGCACAATGCTTGCTCACATAAGAGATGTCGACTACGCCGCAATGGTAAACCAGGCGGCAGCTCAGGTCACCGGTAAAGCCGCGCTCACACAGCAGGCTCAATATGGCATGCAGCAGGCCCAGGCATCTTTAGACCGCGCTGCGGCCGGTATCTCCGATGCAAAGGCCGCTCGTGATCAGGCACATACAGGCTATGCGCAGGCCAGGGCAGGGTTAGCTGCCGCCGAGTCTCAACTTGCCGAAGCAAAAGCCGCCTCGCAGGCAGCTGATGCGCTTGTGGACCAGGCCGAAGCAGGCAGAGAAAAAGCACAAAGTGACTTCTCGCGGGCGGACCGCCTGTATTCGACGAAGAGCCTCACTCGGGCCGATTACGATGCTGCAAAAGCGCAGATGAAAGTATCAGAGGCGCAAGTGAAGGCTGCTAAGGAACAGCGCAACGTCGCAAATACAAAGATCGAACAGGCGAAAGTTCAGATTGATGCGAACCGGTCCAAGATGGACGAGACCAGGGCCATTATCGCGCGCAGCGAGGCGGCAATAAAGGGCGCCGTCGCTCAGCGCAGCGCAGCTTTGGCTGCCGTAAAAGGTGCTCAGGCTCAGGTGGAGGCCAGCGCCGCAGGCATCCGCGCCGCCAAGGCTCAACTCAACCAGGCGCAGACTCCTATGGGCGACGCCCGTCTTAAAGCGCCGATTGATGGGATTGTGTTGAAGAGAAATGTCGAGATAGGAAACCTGGTCGGGCCCGGAACTCCCGGGTTCATTATGGCTGACGACTCATCTGTGAAGGTGGTCTTTGGCGTGCCAGATGTCACGGTAAACAGCATCCGCATTGGGGACCCGGCGACAGTTCGCATCCAGGCATATGAGAATCGAGTATTCACGGGCAAAGTGACCGCCGTATCCCCGGCGGCCGACGCCACAAGCCATGTCTTTCAGGTCGAAGTCACTCTCCCGAATAGCACACGAATCCTCAAAGTCGGTATGATTGCGAAGGTGGAATTCGCGGAACCTGAGAAATCCGGTTCCAGTGGCGTTATGGTTCCGTTATCTGCAGTTGTCCGCTGGCCGAAGAGCAGCGACGATTATGCGGTCTATGTAGTGAAAAAAGAACACGGGAGACTGGTTTCTCGTGTGCGCAGAGTTGTGCTTGGCGAAACTGTTGGTAACAAGATTGAGGTCAAGTCCGGGATATTGCGTGGAGATAGTGTGGTCACCAATGGTGCAACCCTTGTGCGAGATGGCGGGCGCGTTAAGGTAGTCGAGTAGACGGAAAGGCAGACAAACGTGAGTCGGGAAGACAACAGATCAATACGTAATAGTAAGAACAATATCTCACGTTTCTTCGTGGAGAATAAGCAGCTCTCATGGGTGCTGCTGATTGCCACATGTCTGTGGGGCATATTTTCCTATGCCAGCATGCCGCAGCGCAAAGACCCGGAAATACTGGTGAGAAAAGCTGTCGCGGTTACTCCATGGGTTGGCGCAAACGCCGAGAAGGTGGAGCAGCTTGTTACAAAAAAAGTCGAAGAGACCATAGGCAAGAACGCCTCGATAAAGAAGATTGAGTCTATATCCAGAGACAACCTTTCGATCGTTTTTTGCGAGATCGACGACAACGTAGACGACACCAAGCTTCAGTTGGATGACATTGCGCTCAACCTCCAGGCGATGGATGACCTGCCGAAGGGAGCAGGACCGGTCAACTTCATACGTGATTTCGGCGACACAGCGGCGCTCATGCTCACGGTCGCAAGCCCGAAGGTCGACGATGTGCAGCTCTCCATTAAAGCTCGCGAGGTGGCAAGCGCAATCAAGAGGGTGAGGTCGAACAGGCCAAGTTTACAGGCCGGGTCTCCGGTTTCAATTGTTGTATGCCTGCCAGTTGATGAGTCTGCCGGTGTTCTTACCGATACAAGCATGGCTTTTGCCGAGTATGCGCGGTCATACGGATTGCTTAAGTCTCCGCATTTATTCCAGGGAGACGGATTTATCGGGCTGGATGGCTTTTCGACACGCAGCAATAAACAGATATCCGATGCCTTACAGGATTACATCCATAACAAACTGCAGGTCTCGGAGATTCACCCGGACGCCTGGCAGCCTGCAATTATTCGCAATCCAAGCAGAACACTGGCTGCTCTACGGCTGGTCGCCGGTGACAAGTACTCTTATTGCCAGATGGACGACATGACCGATTACATCGAGCGCAGCCTAAAGACGGTGAATGAGGTTTCGAAGATCACGCGAAGCGGAGTGCTCGGTGAGCAGATCGACCTCCTGTATTCACAGGAGAGACTGGCCTCATACGGAGTGCAGCCTTCGCGCCTGCCGGATGTTCTGAATGCCCGGAACATTACTCTCCAAGGCGACTCGCTGGACGCAGGAGGCAAACGGGTCACGATTGATCCGAGCGGAGAGTTCAAGACCGAAAAGGAGATCGGGGACGTATTGGTGCCGTCGCAGAATGGCATACCTCTTCACATGAAAGACCTTGTAGATGTGGTGCGCGGCTACGAGACTCCGAGATATATGAACTACTTTTCGTTCAAAGACAAGAATGGTCACTGGCAGAGGACCCGCGCGATCACTCTTGCTGTTCAGATGAAAGCCGGACAGCAAATAGGCCAGTTCGGAAGTGAAGTCAATCAGAAGCTTGATGAGATTAAGGCTCACTTGCCCGATGATATCATTCTCGCCCGCACTTCGGACCAACCTAAACAGGTTACGGAGTATGTCGGTCTTTTCATGAACAGCCTGTATGAGGCGATTGTTCTTGTCGTTTTGGTTTCATTGATCGGTTTCTGGGACTGGCGGTCCGCGGCCCTGATGGCGCTGTCTATTCCTATAACGCTCTTCATGACCTTTGGTATGATGCACCTGATGCATATCGACCTTCAGCAGGTATCTATTGCGACGCTGATTATCGCGCTCGGCTTGCTTGTAGACGTGCCTGTTGTAGCGGGAGATGCTATCAAGCGCCATATGGCGGAGGGCATGCAGCTTTCAGAAGCTTCATGGCGCGGGCCGACCAAGCTTCGTAAAGCAATGATCTTCGCGACTCTCACCAATATCGTGGCATATCTGCCTTTGTTGATCTTGACCGGCAATGTCGGCAAATACCTTTACAGCCTGCCTGTCGTAATTGCGTGCTCGCTTATCGCTGCTCTCATAGTGTCGGCGACATTCATACCTTTCCTGTCTTCGTATATCATGAAGCCAGGAAGAATCGAATCCGCTGAAGAAGCCAGAGCAAAGGGATTCGGGGCTTTTTACAGTAAACTTGTGGGCTGGTTGATAGATCACCGCTGGCGAGTGCTTGCCGGGTCGATGGTCATATTATTATTAGGAGTTTTCTTCTTTTCAAGGCTCCCTCAGCAGTTCTTCCCGAAAGACCTGTCGTATCTTTCATATGTAGATGTCTGGCTTCCGGAGGATGCCACATTCTCGACGACTAACTCCGCAACGGCTCGGGCTGAGGGGATCATAGAGAAGACCATCGCTCAATACGCCAGGCAGGAACATAGAAAAGATGGAGTGCTGAAGTCCCTTACTTCATTTGTTGGAGGGGGTGGGCCGAGGTTCTGGTTTTCGGTCGAGCCGGTGATCCAACAGATGAATTATGCGCAGATAATAGTGGAAGTCAACGACCAGCACGACACACAAAAGCTGCTTAACCATCTTCAGGATGCTCTTTCGTCACAGATGCCTGGAGCAAGGGTGGATGTAAAGCAGCTCGAAACGGGCAAGCCGGTGGGGACACCGGTCGCGCTCGAGATATCAGGGTCCGATATTACGACACTTAGAAGCCTGGCGGAAAAGGCAAAAGGCATCTTACGAAGCACCAGCCTTTCTGCCCGTATCAGAGATGATTGGGGTGAACCGGAGTTTGCCGTAAAGCTCAAGACGGACCCGGACCGCGCCAATATGTCGGGTATAACAAACCTGGATGTCGCGGCCGCTTCCGCGCTTGGCATGTATGGCTACCCGGTAACGATTTTAAGGCAGGGCGACAAGCAAATACCGGTAGTTGCGCGGCTTCGTATGGATGAAAGATCGCAGCTCTCGGATATCGAAAACCTGTATGTATATTCACTGCAAGGTTCGAGTAAAGTGCCGCTGAGACAGGTGTCGGAATTATCCTACGGACTTCAGACTCCCAAGATCAGGCGGATCAATCAGTTCCGCACTATTACTGTATCGTGCTTCCCGGTCGACAGGCATCTGTCGTCGGAAGTGATATCGGCGATCCAGCCGAAGCTGAGTGAGTTTCAACAGAACCTGCCGGTCGGATATAACCTGCATATAGCCGGTGAAAAGGCCGAGCAGGATGATGGGTTCAAAGAACTCGCAATCGTGCTGCTGATATCAGCGGGAATGATCTATATGTCTTTAGTAGTTCAGTTCAGGCACGCCGTGAAGCCGTTCATTGTCTTTGCAGCAATCCCATTTGGAATTGCAGGAGCGCTTTTCGCGCTTTGGCTAATGAGGGCTCCGTTTGGGTTTATGGCGTTCCTTGGGATCGTCAGTCTTGTTGGTGTTATTGTAAGTCACATAATTGTGCTCTTTGATTTCATTGAAGAGCAGCACGACCTTGGCAAACCGTTCCGAGAGGCCGTAATTGACGCCGGAATCCAGAGACTGCGCCCCGTAATGATTACAGTCGCTGCTACCGTGATTGCGCTCTTCCCGCTGGCTATGCACGGTGGCCCGTTGTGGGAGCCGATGTGCTATGCTCAGATTGGCGGACTGACCGCGGCAACATTCATCACGCTGCTCCTTGTGCCTGTAATCTTCGCAATATGCGTGATGGACCTGAAAGTTGTGAAGTGGATAAGCCAGCACGATACAGCTATAGATCAGTAATGTTTTTATAAAAACGCAAAAAAACGGCAGAGCAACCAGTATGTTGCTCTGCCTTAATCTTCATATTTGCTGGCTCATCACTTTCTCTTTCCTCAAAATTGGCGGTGCATTTTCGAGTCCAGAGCGGGAGGCATTTCGTATCTACTCGAATAAAGGAACCAAAGGCCCAATCCTCCTCGGAAAATAGCTGAGAGTGGAGGGTGGAGAGTGGAAAGTCCAGACCAGTCGCCGCCACGTCAGCTCAATTTTATTTAATAGTGGTGAAGCCGAAGGCTTCATGACCGATTCCTTCGAAAATGCGAAACATTTTCGTTCCCTTCGTGGCGAACACGGCAGCGTTCTCCACAGGAGAATCGCGAGAGTGTTCATGCCACGATTCCTATCAAAGGCTGGTGATGAGCGATTCGGCGCTCGGACGACGCTTACTTTTCGTATGCGAACAACCTAGTCTGATCAAACCAGCCCACCGTACAGAAGTTCATAGGCGCCGGGTCTCCGGGATGCGGGAGGACCCCACGGTTGTAGAGAATCCGAAGCCCCTCTGCAGCCGCATTGCCCTTTAGCCAGCAGCGCCATATGCCGAACTGCTCCTCCAGATGACCGAAGCCGAGTTCAGGAAATTTCTCATCAACAAGCCTTTCTGCCCAATCCACTTCCTGAGCAAGCCGCTTGCACACCCGGTCGACTATCTTAAGCATTGCATTGTCGTCTTCCGCGGTAAACACAGGAAATGTGAGCGCCAGCCCATCCTGCTTGCGTTTAAGCATCTCTATCTCCATCGCATTAGCTGCAGCTTCACGCACTTTCTCTGTATCCAAGCCGGTAGCTTGGGCAATAGAATCAATATCGCCCAGTCCTGACGCTACGGCGCGGACTATTAACATCCCGTCCCTGTCCGGATGACTTGTGGGTCTTGCGAACGGCAGGCCATAGGTCCAGAATAACCCGTGGTGAAAACTTGAAGCAGGCGCATCCTGGACTGAAGTGACAGAGAACCCAGGGCACCAAAGCACATACTCTGGAGCGATGTTTTCACCGCCCTGTGCCCAGTAGCGCACTCCGCTTGCCGGGTGAACAGGCGGCTTTGGGCAGGTCTCGGATGATCCCTCTCGGAATAACCCCGTATTGCATACCATTATTGCAAGCGCAGGCCATATACCCGTATTCCAATCGAAGCCCTGCGCGGGTTTTGGAGATGTCTCCCACGCAGCTTGCAATTCAGGCAAAGCCTCCCCGATCACATCTGCCACACGCTCCGATCTCGCCCTGATCTTCCGGCTGATCTCTATCCGGTCCTCCGCATCAAGCGCCACAAACGCAGTCCTGTATCTGCCCCTGCCAACTTTGGCAACCAGCTCTTCAGCCTCAAGCGCATCAAGCGCCTCGCGCACGTATGACTCATTAGCATCAATCCTTTTAGCTATCTGCTCCGGGGTCAGTGCGGTCTTATTTATCGTCAGGCAGATTGACTGCTTCAAAAGACTATCCATCACGCTGCCCGGCCACTCACCGTTGACCGACCATTCCATATGCCTAGGTCCCTGTTTCTTCTGTGCCATCTCACTCACACCTCTCATCAGCTCAGACGATGTCCGAAGGCTCTTGCGTGACTCGTGAAGTATACGCTTGACCGTGCCCGGCGGCATGCCAAGGCTTTCGCCGATCTCCCGGCAGGAACAGCCGTCCAGATAGTGCATGACTATTATCTTGCGGTTAAGGACCGAAAGCTCCGCCAGCATTTCATCTATCCTTGCCTTAACTTCGACATCATCAATCGGCCGATAATAATGGGATTCCGTCACAGCTTCGTAAAGCCCGGTGGTTTCCCGAGACTCCATCAATTGTCGGGAAGAGCACCTACGGGTGATAGTCATAAGCCAAGGGCGAAATTTGGCTGAATCCCGCAGCAGATGGAGATTGGCAAACGCAACCACAAACGCTTGCTGCGCCACATCCTCCGCGCCGTCTTTGGTCCCCACCAGCATCCTCGCCATAGATAACACCCGAGACCTATGCTTCCTCACAAGCTCATCAAAGGCTTCGCGCTTCCCGCCTAACGCCATATTCACAAGTATCGCATCGTCTGTATTCATTGATTTCCAGTATATAGTGCAGATGAAGGTTGCGTTTGGTTCAATGGATTCTATATGTCGTTCAGGAGGCCATAACAAATAAAAAAGCAGAGCATTCATTATAGAATACTCTGCTTTACATTTCGAGTCTAATTGGCTCCCCTGGCTGGACGATTTTAGAACTCATTTCTTCTGAATCAGCAGATTTGGCCTCATAGTATGTGCCGATAGATTGGGGTGACAAACTATGTGCCAATTACCATCATCAACTAGCACTGACAATGTAGAGCATCATTCCTGAGTACTGACATATGACGTATACAAACTTGGTATAGTAATCATGCAATTATATTCTTCTAACTGTAAGCACTCATAAATGGTCTATCACGCCTAGCTTCAGCTTGCAAGATTCCACCCGCACAGCTATCATATCTCAGTAGATACTACAGGAAAGAACATGCGATTATTAAGAATACTCGCAAAACAGCATATTTACGTTTTCGCGGTTGCATGTGTGGCAGTCGCGACAGCGTTGTTTTTCCCAGGGCGACTGCATTTCGCCAAGGGGCAATGGGCACTGTTGTACCTGCTCATCGTTGGGCTTGTTGCCGGGCTGAGCGGTGTGAGGCCGGCCCTTGTTGCCGCTGCGCTAGCTTTTCTATGTTGGAATTTCTTCTTCCTGCCCCCCTACGGTACTTTCGTGGTGCATGATCCGAAAGACTGGCTGTCGTTGTTCGTGTTCCTTGCGGTTGCCATTGCGATGGGGATGCAGACAGGCCGAATGCGAGAGCGCGAGGCAGAGGCTCTTGCGCGGGGACGAGAGATGGCCATGTTGAACCAGTTCAGCGCGCGTCTCGTATCGGATGCCTCCATTTCAGACGTGGCCGAACTTCTGATGAACGAAGTGACGCAGATCACAGGGGCACAGTGCGGTGCGCTGTTCCTAGCGGATCAGGAGAACAAATTGTATGAGATGATGTCTGTTGCGGATGGAAGTTGTCAACTCGACCCGTCGGTTTCGCAAATCGCCGAGTGGGCTTACGCGCAGTCGAAAGCGGTCGGACTACCGCAGATCGAGAAACGCTCTGACCCTGCCGCTGCGGGCTGGCCAATATCGGTGAATCATGCTCAAGCCGGTGTGGAAGGCGGACGCAGTGATCTATTCATCCCGCTGCAGACCGCGGAGAGACAGGAAGGTATTCTCTACGTAGGCCCTCGCTCGGACGGGCGGCCTTACTTGATAGATGATGTTCGCCCATTGGTCGCGGCAGCGAATCAGACGGCTGCGTTCCTTGAACGGAAGCGACTTCAATCAAGCGCTGTCCAAGCGGACGCTCTGCGGGAGGCTGACCGGCTCAAGTCTACTCTTATGTCCTCAGTCTCACACGAACTCAAGACGCCAATCGCTTCAATCGCGGCGACGGTGAGTAATCTCGCCGCTGAGGATGTTGAATGGGACTCGCAGAAAGTCCGACCGGAGTTGGCCAGCATACAGGAGGACATCGACCGGCTCACAGCCAGCATAAACGCTCTTCTGGATCTCTCTCGCTTGGAGTCGGCGGCGTGGGAGCCGAAGAAAGAATGGTTTGATTTGGCGGATGTGCTGTGGGCGGCGGTATCTAAAGTGCCGCAAAAGCAGAAGTCGAGAGTCATGGTCTCGCTGCCAGACTCCCTGCCTATGGTCTGCGTAGACTTCACGCAGATGGCGAGAGCCGTGGAGAACTTGCTTACGAACGCGCTCGCATACTCTCCACAGGACAGTCCCGTTCGGATGGGCGCTTCAGTCGAAGACAGCTTGCTCAGGATATGGGTCGAAGACCGGGGCCTGGGAATCCGACCTGACGAACGCGAGAAGATATTCGAGAAGTTCTATCGAGGCGAGTCCTCATCCCGATCTGCCTCCGGTACCGGTTTGGGACTTGCAGTAACCCGTGAAATAGTGCGTTTTCATGGCGGCAGGATATGGGTCGAGGATGTGATCCCACATGGAGCGCGATTTGTGATCTCGCTTCCGCTTGAAGAGGTTCCAGAGTAACAATGAGCGCACCCGAGAAAAGCCCAAAAATACTTGTCGTGGATGATGAGGAGCAGATTCGCAGGGCGCTGAAGTCGATACTCACCGCCCGCAAGTATGACATTGTCCTTGCCGTAAATGGAGACGAAGCCATTGACCTTGCGATTGACAACCCGCCCGACCTGGTGATCCTCGATATGGCCATGCCGGGTCTCAAGGGAACCGAGGTCTGTCAGGAGCTTCGCAATTGGTATGAGGGTCCGATCCTAATGTTGTCGGTGATCGGCAGCGATACCGAAAAGGCTGCTGCACTAGACATTGGAGCAGATGACTACCTGACCAAGCCGTTTTCCACGACCGAACTACTTGCCCGAATTCGCGCTCTGCTCAGAAGGTCTGCAGCCCGCATCACTTCTCCACCCGTCATTATGACCGGTGATTTGGAGATTGATATAGCCAAACGCACGGTGAAGAGTTTGGGTGAAGAGATAGAACTCACTCGAATGGAGTTCGATATCCTTGCGTACCTCGCCCAGAATGCCGACCGTGTTGTTACTTCAAAGATGCTGCTCGAAAAGGTCTGGGGACCGGAGTATGCCGAGGACGCCCAGACACTTCGAGTCCACATAAGCCACCTTCGCAAGAAGATAGAGCCTCGGCCATCCTCACCTCGCTATATCCTAACGGAGACCGGCGTCGGTTTTCGTTTCGCCGCCTCTTAAAATCATCAGGTATACAAAAGTTTAACAAGCCCCCTTACCTGGTTTATAACTCATTTATACCTCCATCGGTAGACTAGTAATGAATGAGCAAAGCTTCGATTGGCCGGGCTCGGGAGGTCTTCCGATGGATGCATGGTATGGATTACTTGCCTTGGTGGCTTTCATAGTGGCTGTGAAGTTATATACATGGTGTCAGATGCTTTATTGGAGCAGTCTGGAATACATGGAAGACTGGAAGCCAAGCCAGATGGGACAAAGACAAAAATACTCGGTGGTCGATGACAATAAGGAGCGACGAGATGCTTGATATCGCTTATGCTGCAATCGTATTGGTGTTTTTCTGGATAAGCCTGCTTTATGTAAGAGCAGCGGAGAGGTTGTAGGAGGTCGGAAATGAGTATGGATTACGTCATCGTTGGAGCAATCTCGGCAGGACTGTTGGTCTATCTACTTTTCTGTCTTCTTCAGCCGGAAAGGCTGTGACATGAGATGATCTGGATTGGAATAGCGCAGATAGCGGTGTTTGTAGTCGCCCTCCTGGCGCTTACGAAACCTATGGGGACATATATAGCCCGAGTGTTCAAGCGCGAGAAGACACTGCTCGACCCTGTGCTGCGACCCATCGAAAGTGCGGTATACAGAGTGTGCGGAGTCGATCCGGACCGCGAGATGAAATGGACGACATATACGTCCACAATGCTGATCTTCAGCATGGTGTGTGTGCTCGTTCTATACGTCATACTTCGACTCCAGAGCATTCATCCCTGGAACGCGGCTCACGCTCCGGCGATGAACCCGTACCTTGCCTTTAATACAGCCGTAAGCTTCGTGACCAACACCAACTGGCAGGCATACTCGGGTGAGAGCGCCGCAACCTATTTCACGCAGATGATCGGGCTTACCTGGCAGAACTTCATCTCCGCTGGTGTGGGTTTGGCTCTGGCTATTGCTTTCATCAGAGCGCTTTCACGCCAGTCGGTAGAGGAGATCGGCAACTTCTGGGTTGATCTCACCAGGGGGTGTCTGTGGGTGCTGCTACCGCTGTCGATTATGTTCGGGCTGGTACTTATGTCGCAAGGCGTGATCCAGAACTTGTCTCCTTACGTCCATGCCACGACAATGGAATGCAGCAAACAGATCATCGCGCAGGGTCCAGTGGCTTCACAGGAGGCGATTAAGATACTGGGCATCAATGGCGGCGGCTTCTTCAACGCCAACTCCGCTCATCCCTATGAAAATCCCACCCCTCTCACGAACTATCTGCAGGTACTTGCGATCTTCATAATACCAGCCGGGCTGACCTATGCGTTCGGTCGGTTCGTCGGCAATCAGAAGCAAGGGTGGGCGCTGTTCGCGACCATGCTGATTCTCTTTGTGGCAGGGGTAAGCGGTATCTATTGGGCCGAACAAACTGGCAATTCCATTCTATCTCACATCGGTGTGAACCAGATGCCGAGCGTTGCGCAGTCCGGCGGCAATATGGAGGGCAAGGAAGTCCGCTTCGGCATATCCGGCTCGGCTCTCTTTGCCGCCGCGACCACGGACGCATCCTGCGGAGCAGTCAACTCGATGCATGATAGCTATACCCCGCTCGGTGGCGGGATTGCCATGCTTAATATCGCTCTTGGCGAGATTATATTCGGCGGTGTCGGCTCGGGTTTGCTGGGGATGCTTGTCTTCGCAATACTCGCCGTCTTTATCGCCGGGCTGATGGTCGGGCGGACCCCCGAGTACCTCGGAAAGAAGATCGAGGGAAAAGAGATGAAAATGGCGATGCTGGCCGTCTTAGTCTTGGCTGCGAGCATCCTGGGCTTTAGCGCCGTTGCATCGGTTACGCACTCCGGTCTGGCGGGTCGGCTCAATATGGGTCCGCATGGCCTGGCCGAGATGCTATATGCCGCGACTTCTGCCACCGGCAACAACGGCAGCGCATTCGCCGGTCTGAGCGTCAACACGCCTTTTTATGATACGGTGCTCGGTCTCGCAATGCTTGTAGGCAGGTTCTTGTTCATAGTGCCCATCATGGCAATTGCAGGCTCGCTCGTAAAAAAGAAGCGAGTGCCCGAATCCAGCGGGACATTTCCTACCACAGGCGGGCTGTTCGTCGGTCTGCTGGTGGGAGTGATATTGATAGTCGGAGCGCTCACATTTTTCCCGGCCTATGCGCTCGGACCTGTTGTGGAGCACCTTTTGATGGAGGCGGGGAAGCTCTTTTAATGGAGGTATGAGAAGTGTCGGAACGCAGTTCGGTAGACAACGTTCAAGAAGATGGGACGCAGGTAGTGATGCCGACTCACGAGGTGTCGAAGCATAGACGCCGCCGGCGAGTGTCGGTGGCGCGGCTCATTCCTCAAGCTTCCCTTGATGCGCTGAAGAAGCTCAACCCGAGAAAGATGGTCCACAATCCTGTAATGTTTGTGGTCGAAATCGGCAGTATCATAAGCAGCTATTATGCGATTGTTGAAGCTATATGCGGAGGTTCCAATGCGGCGTTTTTAGGAGCGATAGCTGCCTGGCTGTGGTTTACGGTGGTCTTTGCTAACTTTGCCGAAGCGATGGCCGAAGGCCGAGGAAAAGCACAAGCTGATACGCTCCGCAAGATGAAGACGGAGACTATGGCAAACCTCCTTGATGGCGACACTGTGCGGCAGGTGTCGGCGACACTGTTAAAGCGTGGAAATATCGTCGTTGTGTCCGCCGGGGAGATCATACCCGGTGACGGCGAAGTGGTCGAGGGTATCGCGTCGGTGGACGAGTCGGCTATTACCGGGGAGTCTGCTCCCGTGATACGAGAGAGCGGCGGTGACCGCAGCGCAGTCACGGGTGGCACTAAGGTGCTGTCCGATCAGATAAGGGTCAAGATCATGTCAGAGCCGGGCCAGAGCTTTCTCGACAAGATGATATCGCTGGTAGAGGGCGCATCACGGCAGAAAACCCCTAACGAGATTGCACTCGACATACTGCTTGCGGGACTCACGATCATATTCATGCTGGTGGTCATCACCCTCGAATGCTATGCGATCTACTCCGGCGGGGAAGTTCCTATTTCGATTCTTATCGCTCTCCTGGTGTGCCTCATACCGACGACCATCGGCGGCTTGCTATCGGCCATCGGGATTGCCGGAATGGACCGCCTGGTGCAGCACAACGTGCTGGCGATGTCGGGGCGAGCCGTAGAGGCGGCGGGTGATGTTAATACTCTACTTCTCGATAAGACGGGAACCATAACATTCGGGAACCGTCAGGCTGCTGAGTTCTTACCGGTCAACGGGTATTCGGAAAAGGAAGTCGCCGACCTCGCCCAGCTTGCATCTTTGAGTGACGAGACCCCTGAGGGACGGTCGATAGTTGTGTTAGCCAAAAAGTTTGGCTTCAGGGACAGGCATATTGACCCCAACGCCGAGTTTGTCGAGTTCACCGCGCAGACCCGAATGAGTGGCATAGACCTGGAAAATCATTACATACGCAAGGGCGCTGCAGACGCAGTTATATCCTGGGTTCAACAGCAGAGCGGTTCGATACCGGATCAACTGCGTCCGATAGTCGAATCGGTCTCCAACTCAGGCGGCACTCCGCTGGTTGTGGCCAAAGACAGCAGCGTTGTGGGTGTCATTCACCTCAAGGACGTAGTAAAAGGCGGCATTAAGGAACGCTTCGATCAGCTTAGAGCGATGGGGATACGCACGGTCATGATAACCGGAGACAATCCTCTCACGGCAGCGGCCATCGCAAAAGAAGCCGGAGTCGATGATTTCCTGGCCCAAGCAACTCCAGAAAACAAGATGGAGCTTATTAGAAAAGAGCAGGGCCAGGGCAAGCTCGTGGCGATGACCGGCGATGGAACCAACGACGCTCCCGCGCTTGCACAGGCTGATGTTGGCGTTGCTATGAACACTGGGACAATGGCTGCAAAGGAAGCCGGTAACATGGTGGATCTGGACTCCAACCCCACAAAGCTGATAGAGATCGTCGAGATAGGCAAGCAGCTTCTGATGACTCGCGGGGCGCTGACCACGTTCAGCATCGCAAATGACGTCGCAAAGTACTTTGCTATCATACCGGCCATATTCGCATCGACCTACCCTGTGCTCGACAAGCTCAATATTATGCACTTACACTCGCCGCACAGCGCGATTTTGTCGGCAATTGTCTTCAACGCGCTGATAATTGTTGCACTGATACCGCTTGCTCTGCGCGGAGTAAAATATCGTCCTCTTGGGGCTGCGTCGCTTTTGCAGCGCAACTTATTGATCTATGGCCTTGGGGGAATTATCGTTCCGTTTATGGGTCTAAAGCTGATAGACATGGTGCTGGTCGCTTTGGGACTTGCGGGATAGGAGCCTCCAGTGGGGGTTGCCCACATGTTTCGTTTGAAAGCCAGCCTGGTTGCAAACTACAGTATGTCGTTAACAGGCTGTGGTTACTTTGGAGGTATATGATGGGAAGACACACATCTATCGCGATTCGCGTGGCGTTTGTTACAATACTGGTGTTCGGAGTGCTCTATCCTCTGGCGATGACGGGCTTGGCGCAACTGCTCTTCCCCAGGCAGGCAAACGGCAGTCTGGTACGGGAACACGGCAATGTAATAGGCTCGGAGTTGATCGGCCAACAATTCACCGCGCCAGGTTACTTCCACCCACGGCCATCCGCGGCAGGCAAGGGCTATGACGCCGCATCGTCCGGCGGATCGAACCTGGGACCCACCAGCAGAGTGCTTGCCGATGCCGTAAAAGAGCGGGTAGAAGATGCAGCGCGACAGAATCCGAGCCTTACCAAAGCTCGGATACCAGCGGACATGGTGACGGCTTCGGGCAGCGGACTGGACCCCGACATAAGTGTTGCCAATGCTTACGCTCAAGTGCCGAGAGTGGCAAGGGCGCGCGGTCTGTCTGGTACCCGCGTCAGGAGACTTGTGGACAAGAACATTATCGGACGCACGTTTGGTTTCCTTGGTGAGCCGAGGGTAAACGTGCTCGAGATCAACAAAGCGCTGGATGCAGCGAGTGGAAGTGCCAGATGACCGGTCAGCGAGGTAGACTAAAAATATTTCTTGGGGCGGTAGCCGGGGTTGGAAAGACATACAAGATGCTTTCCGAGGCTCGTCGTCGTCTCAGTAGGGGCGAGGATATTGTTATCGGCCTGATCGAGACCCACGGTCGTCCCGCCACTGCCGAGCTTATGGAAGGCTTCGAGCAGATACCCCTCAAGAAGCTGGAGTATCGCGGGGCTGAATTTTACGAAGTCGATACGGCTGCTGTGATAGCCCGCCACCCGGAATGGGTCATGATAGACGAACTGGCCCACACGAATGTCCCCGGCACGGTGCATGCCAAGCGTTGGCAAAGCGTCGAAGAGATCCGTGACGCAGGTATAAACGTTATCACGACTCTCAATATCCAGCACGTTGAAAGCCTCAATGACGTAATATTCGAGATCACAGGTGTGCGGGTTCGCGAGACAGTGCCCGATTGGATTGTGGATACGGCCAACGAAATAGAGTTGGTCGACCTGACGCCCGATGCACTCATCAACCGCCTCAAGCGCGGCGACATCTACAAAGAGGAGAAAATACCCCAGGCGCTTGCCAATTTCTTCCGCAAGGGTAATATTGTTGCTCTCCGCGAACTTGCCCTGCAAAGAACCGCCGAAGAAGTCGACGAGCAGCTCCACGAATATATGGAAGCACACGATATGGCTCAGGGCAAGCTGGCTCGTGAGCACATTCTTGTGTGTATTGCGCCCCGTCCAACGGCGCAGAAACTGGTCCGGAGGGGTTATCGTATAGCAAAGCGCCTGCAGGGAACGTTCGACGTTGTATTCGTGCGCCCACCTGGAGCCAGTTTGACCAAGCGAGAGCAGGAGATGCTTCAGGGTGTCTATGATCTTGCCAGGAACTTTGGGGGCAAGGTGGTGGAGTTGGAAGGTGATTCAGTCGCGAGTGAGATAATCCGCTACGCCGGTCAGGCTGGTGCAACCGTCATCGTGATGGGTCAATCAGCCCGCAGTCGGGTCCAAGAGATAGTGAAGGGGTCGATTATCAACCGCATAATGCGAAAGACGAAGGACATCGATATAGTTGTTGTGGCGGATTCCGAAATGGATAATGTCAGTTGAGATTAATATTTAGCTGCCATCGGCTTCACACGCATCTGTAGCCTACAAAGTGTTCCAGAAAATAGTTCTTTGGTGTAGTGATACTCTGGAAAACCAGGATGGACTCGAACCACTTCGATATCGAGGCAAAATACTCAACTTTCACAATTTGAGATCAGAATTGGGACTAATGTATGGATGTGACGAGCTAAGTTGCCTCTGAAATTTGTTGGCTCCCCTGGCTGGACGATTTTAGAACTACTCTGGCTCAGGTTGTATATCCTAAGGCATTTCGGGAAGAGGGTCTTCCGAAACAACCAAAGTCCCTTGATGAAATAGCATCTGCCATTCGTCATCTATCTTTTTCCAGATAGAGCTTCTCAGCGATTCAGAGGCAGTCCCGTCTGTTTTTGTTTGGATTGTCCTAAACGTTGTTTGGATAACATCGTGCGATAGAGTCCTTGCCTCCATATTTTTGGCCTGATAAACAGTCCCACAATTCGGAAGATTTTCAAGAATACCTTTTTTATTATATACACCACCTGAGCTTCCAAATTCCAGAAAAACATCTGCTAGTAAACGTGCCAACAACTCCCGAGACCTTCTTATTTCTGGTTTAAGTAGCGATAATTCTTTCTGTTTTACTAGGTCTTCGTCTTTCATTTTATCCATTTATTTACTTTCATATATTTGGCCAGTAAGCTTAAACTTAGTTTACGCCCTTAATATGGTCACGATACCGTGGACTCTCATACATATTCATATCTTCATGCTCATTGCCCCAGGCAACAATTGTTAACATCATTCTTCCTGCACCCGGCGTTCCTCCTCTACAGTTCCTTTCTCATCACCACTTTATCATCGAGCCTTGCCACTTCCACAAACCCAGCCTTTTCATACAGTCGAATCGGACCGTTGTAGTCGTAATAGATACGGTCTTTTTGCACTGTGGCATATCCCTCAACTGCCGTATAACCATCCGCTCTGGCATCGGAGATCACACGTTCCAGCAATGCAGTTGCGACGCCCATACCGCGGTATTCCGGTGCTATCGCAAAACAAACAACCGACATAGTTTTTCCGCAGGCGTTTTTGCGGGCAAAATCGGGAATCCAGCTTATATAATCATCCATATCTCCGGCGTTACACCAAGCGATGGACTTGTCATTGTTAAAAGCCAAATATCCGCGTATCTTCTCTTCAGCTAACAATCTAACAGCGTACCTGCGGACAGTCCCTTTCACATCGCTCCCAAATTCACTCACCATCTGCCGTTCGGTTGAGGCGTCCATGCTAGGGCCGGTGCAATAACAAGGGCCGCAGGGGTTGTTGTCTGAAAATGCTCGATTATCAAAGAAATCAAGATAGTCAGGCGTCAAGTCAAGAGTTAAGGGCTTAATAATAAGATTCATAGCGCCTATCGTCCTTTCCGCGAATATTACGGCGACCTCGTCTCCAAGACTCGCCAAACGTACAAAAAGGCAGAGCAATTATACAACTGCTCTGCCTTAATCTTCAAATTTGTTGGCTCCCCGGCGTGGACTCGAACCACGAACCCCCTGGTTAACAGCCAAGTGCTCTGCCAATTGAGCTACCGAGGATCATTATTGTCAACATCAGAATTATACCAAGTGGCGCGCTGGAGTGTCAATACTTTTTGGAGTTTTTTGGTGTAACTGCGCGACTATACATTTAGAATAATCCCGTCATATGCCACGTCTATACCATATTTTCCGGCAGCCTCCTCCAGTTCTTCATGCAGCACGCCTATGTTGTGCGAGAAGTGAGTTATTATTGTACGTGTCGATGAAGTCACGGCACCCGAGCGGGTGAGGTGATCGTGCAGGGCAATCACTGAGTCAAGGTTCATATGCGATACGGCTCGGTGAGGAGTGATTAGTCCAAATGTGCACTCTACTATCAGCAAGTCAAATTTAAGGCGCGATAGAAAATCCAGCGTTTCCCTACAGTAATCACCGGTATCTGAGGCATAAAGGACAGTCGCGTCCTTGGATTTGATAACATAGTTCAGGCACTGCTCACCTTTAGCGTGACTTGCGATGATGGGTGTAAATGTAAGATCGTCTGCCTGGATGGGCATAAACGGCTCGGCCGGATGTGGTTCAAGAGGCATTTCATATTGATCGCACAGAGATTTTACGGCACTTATTACTTTTGAATTAGCGTATACTTTAATTGGCGCATTTGCCAGGTTGTGTGAAAAGCCTTCTCTTGTGTATTCGATCTCGTCCGGGGCGAAATGATCGCCGTGAGAATGAGTGTAAAAGAGATACTTCAGGTGTGAGAGGTCTAGCCCATGGCGGATGACATGGTAATAGGTATCCGGTGGTAGGTCGATTTTGTATATATCGTCAATCTGAACGGATGAACGGCTTCTGAGGTTCTTTCCTCCGGCAGCGCGTGCTCTTTTGCATGTGTCGCATCCGCAGAAGATACCGGGCCATCCTTCTGCAGCAGCCGTGCCGAGTATCTGTATTTTCATATTACAACCTCGCGATGTGTATCATTTCTGCCATTATAACAAAAG
>JBDKUO010000053.1 GCA_039679645.1 Armatimonadota bacterium | reverse complement strand
AAATAAAAGACGTCTCCTCCTTCGCCACACCCGAAACATTTCCAGCGTTGGTGTTCCGGGTTCACGTGAAAGGAGGGCGTCTTCTCATTGTGAAAAGGGCACAACCCTTTGAATGTCCTGCCGGTTTTCCGCAGCGCGACGTGGGCAGAGATGATCTCCACCAGGTCGCACCGTTCGCGGATTTCCTCCACGGGGTAGCGGAAGGTGTTCAATTCAATTCACCTGATTAAACATAGTTGACAGTTATCGGTTTCCGGTTTTGGGGGAACTGACGACCGATAACCGAAAACCTATTACTTGAGATTGATCTCGGTCGGGACCATAGCTATGGTCACACCGACGAGCTTGTTTTTAAGGAATGTATAAAGCGCTCTGTTCTTGTTTACATAACTGGCGCGCAGGAAGCGGCCAACATACTTCTGGTTTTCAGGATAACCGCACACCCACAGCGCAAGCTTGTATGTATCGCCAAGCTGAAGTCCGCTTCTTGTCTTCGAAAGGTGCCACGGCCCCGCGCCTCCAACGGTGATCTGCGTAATCAAGCCGTCAGTTATAATGAACTCAAGCGTGATGCCGTTTTGAAGATCGTAGGTCCATGTGACCTCTTCCTCGGTCAACGCGGCGCTTGATCCGCCATTGGGCTGGCTTTGAGACGAACCGGCTTCTCCAGGCATTGTAACCCCGGGCAATGCGGGCAACGTGCTACCTGTACCTATTACTGAGTTCTGATACCCGAGCATACTGGCAGCCATGTTGACGCCTGATGCAGCAGATGCGTAGGGATTATATGCTCCTCCGGACACAGGAAGGGCTGATGTGTAGGCAGGCCCGCCTTCAGATGCGGCGGCCTGGTCTTCACTCTGCGGAGAGCCGACAGTGATTCTCGACGGGTTACCCCACTTAGCCAGGATATCCCTTGCCCCTCGCCCAAGCCTTATGCCCGCGAGGCTGTTTTCCGGAACGCCGGTTTTGTAGAACGCGCGTCCCTTTGTAACTGCTGCTCCCTTAATAATCTTAGCCGGCACATAAATTTTTGATGCGCCTCTGGCTGCCCACAGATTACCTGCAGCCATTGAAAATATCAATATTGCGGCCACCATTACGGCAGGCGCCCTTCGAATCAAGACCATTGAACCTAACTCCTCAATTCGCGAGAGGTCTCGCTGTCTTATAGCACTTAAACTTTCCATTGCCGTTTTCCTTCACCTTCGGCTCATTTTTTTGGGTCTGCATTTGCAGCAAGTTCGGATATGGTCACAAACTTGTAGCCTTTGCTCCTCAGATCGTCGATAATGCTCGGCAGCGCCTGCAGAGTCACACCCTCGAGGTTGTGCATCAATATTATAGCCCCCGGTCTTGCCGACGCCATAACAAAGTGGTGCATCCTCTCTTTTGTCGTTCCCTCGAATGATGCGCAGTCTGCTGTCCAATAGACGGCGGTCTTGCCCATCTGTTTGACAATTCCTGCCAGCCTGCCGTCCGAACGCCCTCCGGGCGGTCTGATATACTGCGTGCCTCTGCCTGTTGTTTCACGCACGCACACCGACCCTGCTGCTATTTCCTGCTCTATCTCCTGGGGACTGAGAAACTCCAGCGCCCGGTGATTGTATGTATGGTTCTGGATATCGTGCCCTTCGGAGGTCATACGCTTCAATATGTCGGGAAATATCTCGACCTGCTTGCCGACTACAAAAAACGTCGCTTTGACATCTTTCTGCTTCAGAATATCTAATAGTAAGCCGGAGTTCTGCTTAGGGCCGTCGTCAAATGAAAGCGCAATTATCTTCCTATTTGTCTTGACGCCGTAGAGCTTCTCAGAGTTCCCGCGAGAGCTGTCCAGCTTTGCTATCAGATCGGATACATCCAAATAACGCGGGTTGGCCGCAACTGTCCGTTCGAGCGCGTCTATAGCCATCTGTTCGTCGTGTAGTCTGAGAGCGCACCTGGCCAGATTATAGTTTATCCCGGCCCGCGAGGGTCTCAGATACATTATATTCCACAGCCGCGCCCACAACTTAATCGCTCGCTCGCCTGAGACCGGGTCGGCGGTTATGCCTGATACGGCATTGCGTACCATCACCTGAATACTCTTGTCGCTCACTGCCGAGCCATATGCGTTGGTTCCGATAATCTTGATGTTGTGCGTGCCGTTGGCTATCCGTGTAGTGTCCCAGGAATATGTAAACGGCGGGTTATTGGTCATACCGACGAGTCTGCCGTCGACCAGGAACGTGACAATCCGTACGCTGTCCGCCTTGCTCAGATCAGCTCTGAGCGTGATCGTGCCTGATATTTCAGGCAGCTTAGACTTTACACGATTTGTAGGACTTTTTATCGGCCAGCCGGAGAAATGAACCGGGGTACTCTTGAGAAATGTCATAACGCATCCGATGCGCTCTCCGAATGCGCGTCCGGATGACTTCTTTTGAAGTCCCTTTAGTATTTCCATCGCCTCGGCGTAGTTGTTTTCGCTCATCAGGCACAGCGCATTCATCGCCAGCAGCGACTCATCTTCGCCCGCGCTCACAACAACTGCATATTTGCCCGAATCGATTGCCTTTACATATCCGAGCGCACCTTTAGTGGGCAGGTCACGAGCCTCGGTAAAAGATGCAGCCGCATCCTTCAATTTATTCTTACTCAGGTAATACAGCCCCTTGCCGTAAGATGCGCAGGAACAGTGCTTGTTCAGGTTAAGCGCCTGATCGAACTGATCGTAAGCACTGTCGGCGCTTCCTCCACAAAGCATAGTCATACCCATGGCGACATAAGCCAGCGCGTCGCCTGAGTTATCGGACATTGCCTCCCGCAGTGCGGCTGCGCTCTCGTTTGTATTGCCCTTTTCGAGTTCGTCCAGAGCATCCGACACATGATCCAGGTAGCCTTCGGACGCGCAAAAACATGCGCTGCCTGCGAAGGCGAGCAGCGCTGTGATCAGGGCAAGAATAACCGTATTTCGTTTGATCGTTAACATATTCCAGTAATAAGACGACAAAACAGGAGAAATGGTTCGCTTCACACACTGTATGATCGCATCATATGATTGAGGCCTATGCAGTAACTGCACAAAGGGCCATTCGGACTCCTGAGCTTTCACCTTGATACAAACGCTTAAACCTCGCGAAACAAACATGAAACAATTAATAGAGATAATATTACAGAAAACTAAGCCGTATAGTGCTAATATAATAGCACGGAAATGCAAGGGCGCATCCGGCCTGGATTCAATAAGAGAGGAAGATAACTGATGAGTAACCCAATTGAAAGCGAGCCGGTCAGCAGTCTGTATGGCTCCAACGTATTCAGCGAAGCAGTTATGCGCGAGCGCTTGCCTAAGGATGTATACAAATCCATCAAGCGCACAATTGATGAAGGTGCCGCGCTCGATCCGAGTATCGCCAACACAGTGGCGAACGCCATAAAAGACTGGGCAATTGAGAAGGGCGCAACTCATTTCTGCCACTGGTTCCAGCCGATGACCGGTGTGACCGCCGAAAAGCACGACGCATTTATTTCTCCGACCGATGACGGCCGCATAATTATGGAATTCAGCGGAAAGGAACTTATCCAGGGTGAGCCTGATGCTTCATCGTTCCCATCCGGCGGACTTCGCGCAACTTTTGAGGCCCGTGGATATACCGCATGGGACTGCACCTCTCCGGTTTTTGTCAAGGAGAACGGTGACAGCATATCACTCTACATCCCGAGCGCATTCTGCTCTTATACCAGTGAGGCTCTGGACAAAAAGACCCCACTGCTGCGTTCTATGGATGCCTTGAACAAGCAGGCTGTCCGCGTGCTGCGTGCGCTCGGCAACGAAACATCCAATCGAGTGATCGCCACACTCGGCCCTGAGCAGGAGTATTTCCTGGTCGACGCCGATTTCGTGAAAGATAGAATGGACCTCATCGTGTGCGGGCGCACACTCTTCGGAGCCGTTCCGCCCAAGGGTCAGGAGATGGAAGACCATTACTTCGGCGCGATTCACGAGCGCGTTTCTTCTTACATGGCCGAACTAAACGATGAGCTCTGGAAACTGGGCGTTTCGGCCAAAACCCAGCACAATGAAGTTGCGCCCGCTCAGTATGAGCTGGCTCCAGTATTTGCGACAGTCAACGTCGCTACCGATCACAATCAGCTCACTATGGAGACAATGCAGAAGGTGGCTATCCGCCACGGCTTTGTCTGCCTGCTGCACGAGAAACCCTTCGCTGGAGTCAACGGTTCGGGCAAGCACAATAACTGGTCAATGGTTACCAATGACGGCATCAATCTGCTCGACCCGGGTAAGACTCCGCATGAGAATGAGCAGTTCCTGATTTTCGTATGCGCAGTTATCCGCGCGGTCGACAAGTATGCCAAGCTCTTGCGCTCAACCGTCGCGACCTCAGGCAACGACCACCGCCTAGGCGCCAATGAGGCTCCTCCGGCGATTGTATCGATCTTCCTTGGTGACCAGCTTACCGATATCTTCAAGCAGCTTGCACATGGCGGCGCGACAAGCAGCAAGTCCGGCGGCGTTCTGAAGCTGGGTGTGAGCACACTTCCGCCTCTGCCGAAAGACTGCACCGACCGCAACCGCACCTCGCCGTTCGCCTTTACCGGCAACAAGTTCGAGTTCAGAATGGTCGGTTCGACTCAGTCTACATCAGGTCCGAACTTTGTACTAAACAGCATCGTGGCCGATGTTCTCTGTGAGATTGCTGACGCATTGGAGAAGGCATCCGACGTAAGCGCAAAGGCGCAGGAAATCCTCGGCAGGATTGCCGTTGAGCACAAAAAGATTATCTTCAATGGTGACAACTATACCAAGGATTGGGAAGCAGAGGCAGAGAAGCGCGGTCTACCGAACATCCGCAACTCTGTAGATGCTCTTGAAGCTATGCTGGACCCGGATGTTATTAAGCTCTTCTCGAAGCATGCAGTGCTTTCTGAGACTGAGTGGCGTGCGCGATATGAAATTCTACTTGAGAGATACTGCAAAGAAATCAATATTGAGGGTCTGACGGCAATCAGTATGGCAAAGCGCCAGATACTGCCGGTCGCTATCGAGTATTCGAGCATGCTTGCCGATACCATCAACTCGGTAAAGGCAGCCGGAGCGTCTTCAAAGGCTCAGAACAAGATTCTGGGTGATGTCTGCTCACTGACCGATGACCTGCAGGTAGGAATCGTCACACTCGAAGAGGCGGTCGAAAAGTCCGCTGCAGTCGAGGATGTCGCAAAGCAGGCTCGTGCCTATCGCGACACAGTTATCCCTGCGATGGCTGAGGTCCGCAAGGCTGTAGATTCTCTGGAGATGATAGTCGACGCAGATATGTGGCCGCTGCCTACATATGCTGAGATGCTGTTTGTAAGGTGATCGGCTGACAGCGAAAATTGAAAAACTAAGGGTCGGGGTGTTTACGCCTCGGCCTTTTTTTCGTTGCTATGTCGATGGTCCGGGATTTGAATCCCGGACCTGTGTTATTTGGGATATTCATCCCCTGCACGGCCTTTACATTGGCGACTAAAGTCCCGGATACATGCGTCGGGGGTTCAAACCCCTGACGATCAAGATCAACGCTTTGAAATCACATTATCCAGCAGGAGCTTGTGCAGGACCGGGTTGGATGTGAGAATTTCGATATCGGGGTTGCGTAGGTCTATCGGCTCGCCCTGGAAATCGGTGACCACTCCCCCAGCCTCTTCGACTATCAACACTCCCGCCGCTACATCCCACGGGTTGAGGCCGCCCTGCATGTATGCATGGAGCCTGCCGGCAGCAATATATGTCAGCACAAGAGCAGCCGAGCCCAGCCGCCTGAAATAGGACGTATCGCGGCTGATCTGTTCGATATAATCGACAAACACCTCTCGGTCTACCTTGCGCCTGACCCAGCTCACCGAGACGAGGCTATCTCGCAGAGACTCCTGCGTGGATACATGAATCGGCTCATCGTTGAGATAAGCTCCGCCGCCGCGACTGGCGAAATACATCTCATCGTGAATAGGGTCGTAGATCACACCCATTTCGGGCTTGCCGTCGGCGGTGACCACAATCGAAACACAGAAGAACGGGATGCCGGTCATGTAGTTTCGGGTGCCGTCGAGGGGGTCTATTATCCAGAGCCTGCCCTTGCTGCCCTCGCCGATCACCCCGCTCTCCTCCGAGAGGATACGGTCATCGGGGTATTGCTCGCGAATACGGTCTATTACGTATTTTTCAGAGGCTATATCGACCTCGGTGACTATATCTCCAAGGTCAGCTTTTGCATGCCATTTCTTAACTGCATGAAATTTGTCTTTGATAATCTTTCCCGCGCCCAGCGCGAGGTCTTTCATAAAATCTTCCAACTGCACACTCACTATCTTTTTTCCAATTCTTCCTTTGGCGGAATCATTATTTCCCTGCCGACCGACAAACTCTTTATATCATCGATTTTATTATATCTCGCCAGGGAGTCGGCCAGCTTGGCATTGCCGTAGAACCGCTTACACACGCTCCAGAGCGTTTCGCCTTTTTGCAAAGTATATACCTGCGTCTTGATATCTACCGGCGCGATTTGCTGTTTTTGCTGTGTCACATGAGCCTTATGTGCCGGATGAAAAATCCTGCTTGATATCGGCAGACGGATGGCAGCCACGCACAGCGCAGCAGCAATTATAATCGCAATAATAAAATTGCGCAGTGTATGCTTTACGCGGCGTTTACCCTTACTCTGACGCCTGACCTCACTGGACGCCCCTACCAGGCCATAACTTGGGCACAGGCCGATTGTGCCGTCGTGCCAGTTGAAAAAACCGTCCTTGCCCATGCTCGGGTCGAGCACATATGCCACCATATTCGGATGGCGGAAGAAGTGCCTGTGAATGAACACATCGGCGTCGGACATAAACACTCCCCAACCCGCATGAGTATGGAACCAGCCCAATACATCGAGATCGCCATAACGTTTATCGCGGTCCAGCAGCATCTGACCCCACGCTTGCAGATCGATCTTCACGCTGGTACGACTTCCCTGGGCATCATAAGCAGGCAGCGCCGCCTTGATATGTATGGCGCGGTCATGTTCCTCATCAGTGACAGTGCCGAGCAGCAGCCCGGCGCTCTCTTTGAGCCGGTCTCTGCTCGCAAAATCCTCGATCTGCCTGTGAACCGCGGCATCAATGCGCACATCCGCCTTCAGGTCGAGCCGGACATCCTCAGTAATCAGCCTCTGGTTAATAATCTTCACATCGGAGCGCTGCACAGGATTGCGTTCGATCACGTTGCTCTCGTCAAACACAAAGTCCAGAGTCTCTTGAGCCGCTGTAATCTCCGGGACGATTCTGAAAACAGGGTGATCCGGGAGAGCGAGGTCGGTAAGTCTTGATTGAGGGTCGATTGCGCTCCCGCGCAACTGCACAAGGCCATAGTTTATGGGGTAGTTGTCCGAGCCCACATTTGGAAGCTTGACCAACTCAGCAAGGCGGGATGCAAGCTGCGAGACAGGCCAATCATCCGGCAGCATACACTCGTATGCCCAAATTTCGGCGGCGTCCAAGACCATTGAGGTTATATGTCCCATCCGCGACACCTCCATAGACCTTACGAGCATATATTTACAGCTTTTTTTGGTTTTGTCAAGAGGATTAGCCGACATGTCTCCTTAATAGCTCAGCAACGTCTTTATGACCTGCGCTTTCAGCCCCGTCCAGAGGGGTTTGACCGAAACTATCGAGGGCATTTACATCTGCACCGCTTGAGACTAAAAGCTCTACGACTATCCAATGGCCGTGTCGTGCGGCTATGTGCAGCGCAGTTGATCCATTCTTTGACGCGCTGATATCTGCGCCGGATTGTATCAGGATTTTAGCAACAGACCGCAATCCGCCCCGGGCGGCACGATGGAGGGCTGTGCCGCCGTCATCCCTCATTGCGTTGACATCTGCGCCAGCCGAGATCAGCACCTGCGCCATGTAAGCGCTTCTTGCGAAGAATAAAGGGGTGTGACCGAATTTATCCCGTGCATTGACATCCTCGCCTCGCACTGTAAGAATCTCAGCCTCTCTCCTGTGATCGCCCAGAGCGGCTATGTGGAGCGAGGTCCAGCCGAGCCCTCGGTACTTTGCGTGTGCGGACATCTGCCTGAGCAGAGCCAGTCCTCTTCCGACAAGCGCGGATGAGCGCGTCGCCAGCTTGCCCGATGGAGCCGGAACAATTTTGCAGGATGTTTCGTTCATAAATCCTCGGATTGAGTATTTTGCAGTTTTTCAAGCCGCAATTTGGAATCTTCTATAAACTTGCGAACGCGGATTGCCATTTCGCCAAGCACATCGCGGCCCAGTATTTCGCCCTTCTCGACCTTGATCTTCAGCTCATGGAGTCTGGATTGCGTAAGACTTTCCATCTCGAGTCGGATCGCCGTCAGTCTCTGTCTTACCCGTTCGATTTTGAGAACAATGCGGGCGAGCCTTGCTTCAATCGTTTCGCCTTTTATTGCTTCAGGACTGGTTTTCCACTCATGCAGGATCTGCTGCAGGCGCTCGATATTGCCGTCCTCGTAGGCGCGGTTTACTTCCGCCATTATGTCGTTACGCTGTGAGCGGTCGTCGTCATCCGAGGCCAGGTCGGGGTGAATCTGCTTTGCCAGTTTTCGATATAGCTGCTTGATTTCGTCCGAGGGCTGGAATGCGTCTTTTTCTTCGGGCTTCTTACGGACCTCACCGACAGTCTCGGCAGTCTCACGGGCATGGGCTCTCGCCTCCTGGGCCTGGTTTTGCACCTCAACTCTATCAGGGTGGATCCGTGCAAGCTCTTCGGCAATTTGAGCGTTTATCTCGTCAAGCTCGGAGTAGAGCACGCCGACCGAGCGTATATAGCGCACCTCAAATGCATGAAGCTGGGCCTGTAGTGTTGCCAGGTCCAGCTCAAGTTTGGTGAGCCGAGTCTTGAGCCTGATCAACTCGGCCTGTTTATCTTTTAGTTCCTGCTCATCATCTGTATGAGATATTTCTATCTTGCTCACGAACGCTCTACTTGCCCAGCTCCCTTATAATCGCATCGGCAACCTGCGAGGTGCCCACTGCGGTCGGATCATTGCGGTCCGGCTTCATATCATATGTGACGTCCTTGCCCTCGGCAACTATCTTGGCAACGGCTGCTTCGAGCCTGTCGGCTGCATTAGTCTCGCCTATGTGCCGGAGCATCAGCATTCCAGAAAGGATCATTGCAATCGGGTTGACTTTGTTCTGACCCTTATATTTAGGCGCGCTGCCATGGGTAGGCTCAAAGAGTGCGACACCGTCACCGATATTCGCACCGGGAGCAACACCCAGCCCGCCGACCAAACCCGCGCAAAGGTCCGATAGAATATCGCCGTAGAGGTTTGGCAGGCATATCACGTCATAAAGCTCGGGCTTCTGCACAAGCTGCATACACATGTTGTCTACCAGGCGCTCATTATAGACGATTCCCGCGCCTTTGCCCGCACAGTCGGCCAGAGTCGGATCGCCCTGCTCGGGCTCAAGATCGCTCCACTCAAACTTTGCTCCATAGGCTTTTGCGACCTCACGAGCGACTTTATAGAAAAGGCCGTCTGTGAACTTCATTATATTTGCTTTGGCAACGGCTGTTACGCTCTTTCGACCATTGGCGATGGCATAATCGAACGCGAGCTTGACGATTCTTCTTGTGCCGGTGACCGATATCGGCTTGATCGAGATAGCCGAGTCTTTGCGGATCTTTCCGCCGGACATGTTTATGATCTGATTGGCTTCGTCAGAATCCAAATCCCACTCTACGCCCGCGTATAAGTCTTCAGTGTTCTCACGCACGACCACCAGATCGACATCCTGATACCTGGACCTGATGCCCGGGTAAAACTTACAGGGCCGCACGCATGCATACAGGTCAAGCTCCCTGCGCAGGGCCACATTCACACTTCTAAAACCCTTGCCGATAGGAGTGGTGATCGGCCCTTTGAGCGCGACTTTGTTGGCTCGGATGCTGTCAAGGACCCCGGCGGGCAGCGGAGTGCCGTATTTTTCCATTACGTCAACGCCTGCTTCCTTGACTTCCCATTCTATATCAACCCCGGTTGCCTCGATGACCCTGCGAGTCGCCTCGGTAATTTCAGGTCCGGTCCCATCGCCCGGGATTAGTGTGATCTTGTATGACAATTAACCATCCTCCATTGTCTATATGTCCAACCAAACTGTACCACGGCGGCAGGCAGGGTGTCAAACGAGAGTCGAAGTTTGAGGGTGTCAGGCTCAACTACACTTTAAGGAGAAAGACTCCAACCATAAGTGCGGCAAAGACTATCCGATAGACAACAAAGGCCGTCATGGAGTTCTTGCGTAGGAAGCTGATCAGGAAGTGAATCGCAATGTAGCCGAATATGGCTGCGCTTGCAAATCCCCAACCAAATGCAGTCCATTCCTGAGCGACCATGCCCGTGTGCAGGACCTTTTTAAGTGCCATCATACCGGCGCCAAAGACAATCGGGGTCGAAAGGAGGAAACTGAACCTTGCGGCTGCGGAACGGTCGAGGTTTCTGAAGAGCCCGGCGGTGATCGTAATACCGGACCTGGATACGCCCGGCAGCAGTGCCATTGCCTGCGCAACGCCGATAGTAATGTAGTCCACATAGGTCATATGAGCCATGTCGCGCTGCTTTTTTCCGGCACGGTCAGCCCAAAACATTATCAGGCCGAATACGGCCATGGCAGGTGCAACGACATACCATACGCTGAGCTTGGTCTCGATCAGGTCATCCCATAAATATCCCACTATGGCTGCAGGTACACACGCTACAAGTATAGGAACAAACAAGCGGCCGCTCACACCGGTGGAGTCGTCCTTGTCATACGGCTTGCCCTTGAATATATGGGAGGCAAAGCTGGAGAGAATAGATATCCAGTCGCGCCAGTAATATGCAACCAGAGCGACAAGCGTGCCCATGTGAGCGGCTACATCGAATGCTTTGCCCTGATAGTTCCAGTGGAGCAGATATGGAATTGCGATAAGATGCCCCGAACTGCTCACGGGGATAAACTCAGTAAGGCCTTGAACGGCCCCCAATATAATAGCTTGCCAAGCGGATAACAATATACTTACTCCAGCTTCCGATATTAGTTTTTCAGGCTAAACAGCCACAGCATCACTAGGATCTTCTTCTATATCCAAAAGAGGCACTTTGCCGTGCGGCCGGATATAATACAGCCGGATCAGTTCACGCACGATTGCCGCAACGGGAGCCGCAAGGAACATCCCGATCAGTCCGCAGAACTCCGCTCCGATCAGCAGCACGATGATTACCACTGCCGGGTGGAGCCTGAGCCGGTCACCTATCAGCTTGGGCATGATAAACTTACTCTCGGCGAAATGCATGACTATAACGAATACTAGTAAATACATCGGGACGGCAAGGCCGTGGAAGTTCAAGAGCCCAACCAACACAATGGGGATGCCGCTCACTACAGGGCCGATCACCGGAATCGCACGAGTTATGGCTGCAAACAGAGCAAGGACTATAACATACGGAACACTGAGTATCCCCAGAAAGACTCCGGTCAGCACACCCGCCAGCACACACAAGATGATCTGCCCAACGACATAACTCTGCAGGATCATACCGATCTCATGTCCGATCCTGATCGCCTCCCGACGGCGTCTTTTTGGAACCAGACCATACATCTCCCGGGTAAGCGTCCTGTGATCGAGCACGAAATAAAAGGCCAGCACCGGGATCAGTATAAGCTCGAGCGCGAGACCGATCCACGACTTTGTGACGGTCAACAGCCTCTGCAAATATATGCTGAATGTTTTCGATAACCCTGAGTAGTCCAGATTGCCGATCAGGTTCTTGACATCATAGGGGACTGCATTTGCATACCACTTTTCGAAGCTGCCTGCAAACCCGCTTAACTGGTCCGCATATTGCTGGAAGCTGCCTGTAAACCGGGAAAGCTCATCATTAAACGGAGTAGTCATAACCGCAACCATGACAGTTGCAACTGCCAAGAATGCGACGAAAACAACAATCGTGGCTATAAGTCTCTGCGTCTTCGGGTGCAGCCGAAGCGCTCGTTTTTTGCACAGCCAGTCCACAAGTGGAAGGAGGGCATAAGCAAGCAGGATAGATATCAAGACCGATATAAGAATCGTGCGGACACGATAGAGCACATACGCCGCTGCCACGAAGATGACCAGCCGTACAAGCAGTCCCCAGATGACTTTTATCGAATTTTCAACTCCGCTTGCCATCAAATGTTAAACCGGGAGCAGATTATCTGCCAGATCCTTTCAGCGGCGGAACCGTCGCCGTACGGGTTCTTTACTTGAGCCATTTTATCATAAGCCGCACGATCATGCAGCAGGTTTTCAGCCTCGTCAACAATTGCCTGAGTATTGGTCCCGACGAGTTTTGCGCTGCCCGCCGAAACTCCCTCAGGCCGCTCGGTGGTCTTTCTGAGCACCAAGACCGGTTTACCCAGAGACGGTGCCTCTTCCTGCACTCCGCCGGAGTCGGTAAGCACTATGTGAGCCGACTTCATAAGATGGACAAACGGCACATAGTCCGGCGGCTCCATTAGTATTACGCGCTGTGTGCCCGTTAGTTCCGGGAAAACCACATCACGGACTATCGGATTTTTGTGCACCGGAAAGACTACATGCACGTCGGGATTTTGGGCGATTATCTGCTTTATCGCCGCGCAGATATCCCTCATCGGCTCGCCCCAGTTCTCCCGACGGTGAGCCGTGAGCAATATCATCCTGCCGGATTCCGCCGCAGCGCGAACATCAGCATTATCGAACTCATGCGGCTGGGCGGCGATCTTTAGCAATGCGTCGATTACCGTGTTGCCGGTGACATATATATCATCGGCACACACGCCCTCTCGCAGGAGATTGTCCTTTGCGACATCGGTCGGGGCAAAATGCAGATCGGTTATCACACCCGCCAACCGCCTGTTTATCTCCTCAGGAAACGGATCGTATTTGTTATCGGTGCGAAGGCCCGCTTCGACATGGCCGAAAGGAATCTTATTGTAGAACGCGGCGAGACTCGCAACGAAGGTGGTTGTGGTGTCGCCCTGCGCCAACACAAGATCGGGCTTGACTTTTTGGATTACATCGTCCAGACCCTCGAGCGCACGGGTAGTTATCTGCGCCAGAGTTTGCCGGGCAGACATAATATGAAGATCGTAATCGGGTGTCAGGTTGAAGGCATGCAGCACCTGTTCGAGCATTTCACGATGCTGGCCGGTAACAGCCATTACAAGCTCCGCCTCGCTCGGATGCCGCTTGATCTCAAGCACGACCGGAGCCATTTTTACCGTGTCCGGCCTGGTGCCGCATACTGCTAAAATTTTCATAACTCACCTTAACCCAAAAAGCAGATTCCTCACATTCGTTCGGAATGACTGTTATTGAAACGCCAAAATAATAAATACAAAATCTCAAATACTAAATCAGTTGCGCCCTCACCCCAACCCTCTCCCCCAGGGAGAGGGAGTCAAGTTATCTGCACCCTATTACCTGTTGCCTGTTACCTATTGCCTGTTACTTACTCATCTGGCATAGACAAAAAGCGTATACGCCGCAGCGCAGAAAAGCATCGTCAGACCGTAGATAAGCCATACTACCTGCCTGTGCGAAAAGCCTTTGTTCATAAGTCTGTGATGGAGATGGCTGGTATCGGCTTCGTGTATCTTCTTGCCGGTGGCAATTCTTCTGAGGACTACAAACGTAGTGTCGAAGAGAGGCACGCCCAGAACCAGCACAGGCGCCGCCACCGCCACAAACGCTGCTATCTTAAATGCTCCCGCAATCGATATTCCGGCAAGCATAAAGCCGAGAAACTGAGCGCCTATTGTGCCCATGAAAATCTTTGCGGGGGGATAGTTATAGCGCAGAAAGCCTATTGTTCCACCAAGCAGGGCCGCAGCCATTACAGCGGATATCTCGAAACGCTCACCCGAACGCAGCGCCATCAGCATTAGAGTTGCCGCCGCAATCCCGGATATGCCCGCCGCCAGACCATCGAGGCCGTCCATACAGTCCACTGCTTTGGTTACCATCAGGACCCAGATCAGAGTCACTGGAATGCCTATCCAACCGAGCCACATTAAATGGCCGCCATGGAAGGGGTTGGTAACGTGCTGTATCTTTACACCGAAGAGCACGAGGATCGTGCCGCTGATAAGTATGCTCAGCGCCTGGAACCAGCCGGGAAGCTCGTATTTGTCGTCAATGACACCTATGATCGAAACATAGGTCGCTCCGACAAGGATGCCTATCGTCTGCATATCAAAATGCAGCCGCGGGCTCAGCGCCACGACAACGATAATTGCCACGATGAACCCCGCATACATTGCGATGCCGCCCATAAGAGGCGTGACCCGCGAGTGCACACGCCTGCCACCGGGACGAGCAACCACTCCAAGGCGTGTCGCCAGCATTTTGACCTGTGGGGTCAATATCAAGGCCACAACAAGACTGATCAGCGCGGCCAATAATGTTGAGTTCATAGACATCCTTTTTGGGTGTTGGGTGATGGGTGTTGGGTGTCGGATGAGATTGTCATTTTCATCTTCCGTACCTCGCAACCGGCACTCGGCCTATGGTTACCTGGTAAAAGCCATGGAAATTCCGTGATGGTCCGGGATTAAATTCCGGACCTTATATATCAAGGATATTAATCCTTAAAATACAATCAAATGGCAACAATGGTTCTGGGACTAAAGTCCCAGATTACGTGCGTCGGGGATTCAAATCCCCGACGATCAACATTTTAGTAAATCGGGAAGCCACTGGTTAGTGTCTTGACCTCTGCAGCAATCTGATCGCGCGCGGCTGTATCTTCCGGCGAGTCTGTCATATGCTTCAAGCACTTGACGATCATCTCGCCGATCTTTACCATCTCAGGCTCTTTCATACCGCGAGTGGTGACGCATGGAGTCCCGATGCGAACACCACTGGTAAACGCCGGCTTCTCTTTATCAAACGGGATCATATTCTTATTGCACACGATCCCGACCTTATCCAAAGCCTCTTGCGCGGCCTTGCCGGTTAAGCCGAGACCAGTCAAGTCTACGAGCATGAGGTGGTTATCAGTTCCCCCGCTCACCAATCGCATTCCGCCGGATTCGAGAGTCTTGGCGAGTGCGGCTGCATTGAGCTTGATCTGCTTCTGATACTCTTTGAACGACGGTTGAAGAGCCTCATGCAAACATACTGCCTTAGCCGCTATCACATGCTCCAGCGGGCCGCCCTGCAGACCAGGGAAAACCGCTTTGTTTACAGCCTTGGCATGCTCCTGCTTGCACAGGATCATACCTGCGCGCGGACCACGAAGGGTCTTATGCGTGGTGAATGTGACTATATCGCAATAAGGCACCGGGGACGGGTGCTCGCCAGCCGCGATAAGCCCTGCGACGTGAGCGATATCGGCCATAAGGATAGCGCCGACGCTGTCGGCTATCTTTCTAAACTCGGCCCAATCCCAGAATCGAGGATAAGCTGTCGCTCCGGTTACGATCATCTTAGGCCGGCAATCTTCAGCCAGCTTGCGGATGGTGTCGTAGTTGAGCATCTCGGTCTCAGGATCGACACCGTAGTAGCATGGGTTATATAAAATGCCAGAAAAATTGACATGACTGCCGTGTGTGAGGTGGCCGCCGTGGGAGAGTTCCATCGACAGATAATTATCGCCGGGCTTCATGAACGCAAAGTAAGCCGCCATATTGGCCTGCGAGCCTGAGTGCGGCTGTACGTTGGCATGCTCCGCCCCGAAAAGCTCTTTCGCGCGCTCAATGGCAAGCATTTCGACGCGGTCCACATTTTCGCAGCCGCCGTAATAGCGCTTGCCCGAATAGCCCTCGGCATATTTGTTCGTAAGGACCGAACCCTGCGCCTCCATTACCGCTTTGCTGGCGTAATTCTCCGATGCGATGAGCAGTATTTTGTCATTCTGGCGCTTTATCTCATCGCCGATTATGCCCGCCACCTCAGGATCAACCTGCTCCAGCGGCGCATTGATATTACTCATCAATTTATCATTCGCTCCCACAAAAAGCCTCCTATTACCTGTGCCCTGTTGCCTGTTACCTACATCTAGCGCTCATCGAGCGCATTTTTCCTAGCGCTCATCGAGCGCATTTTTCCTAGCGCTCGTCGAGCGCATTTATCTTATCCACGCGCCGCTCGTGGCGCGATCCATGCTCAAATGGTGTTTCAAGAAAACTCTTTACTATATCCAGCGCAAGCCCAGGCCCCACGACTCTGGCGCCGACGGCTATGATATTGGCATTGTTGTGCTGACGGCTCATCTTTGCGGAATAGGTCTCCGAACAGACAGCGGCTCTTATGCCCTTTACCTTGTTGGCGGTGATAGAAACCCCAATGCCTGTCCCGCACACGAGGATGCCCTTCTCAAACCGACCCGACGAAACCGCCTCGGCGACCTCGCGCGCGATGTCCGGGTAGTCGACCGATTCGAGTGAAAATGTGCCGAAGTCTTGTATCTGATAACCATCGGCTTTCAGGTCCTCGGCCAGGCTCTCTTTAAGGTAATAACCCGCATGGTCTGACCCGATTGCGATGGGTGTGTTTTTAGCGTTCATGGGCTCGCCCTCCAGGGCATATTATAAACCCCGGCAGGGAGGATTGTAAAGCCAAATTGGACGCTAGTGGTAGTATCTGCTCTGCGGATCGCCGGGGAGATTTCCGAGGTCGAGCTGTCTTAATGTGGATACACCGGCCATGCTCAGATGAAAACCCCGCTGAGCAAGTGCGGTTTCGGGATCAAGTGCTATTTTTGCTCTGAAAACAGCATCCTCAACTGCAAGCGTAAGTATCTGCTTTAGCTGATAGCTGTCGAGCGCGGCTATGGCTTCGCGGGCATCATCCGCCAGACCGCCGTCCGGTTCCATCTCAAGAGCCAGCAGGAATGCAGACATTGCGCGTGATATCTCGCCTTTTTGCTGAAGCAAAACAGCCTTTTTGAAATGGTGCGCGGCATCCGTGGGAGCAAGATGAATAAGCTCGTCGGTAACCTTAAGAGCGCTGTCGAGTCTGCCCTGCTGCAAATATGCAATGCCGAGTATGTCGCGCGCGATAAGATTCCTCGGGTGACTTTTGAGGAGTCTGTTGCTGATTGCTATTGCCTCATCGTAACGACCCATCTCAAGGAGAGTGCGCAACAGTTGCTGCTGCAGATCGCCGTCCTTCGGATCAAGCTCAATGGCTGTACGCATAGCCTCTATTGCGGGTCCCATTCGATTCTGCGCACGGTAAATATTGGCAAGCTGTATGCTGAACTTCGGGTCACCGGGACACAGCGCTATCGCCTCTTTGATGTTGGCAATTGCCTCGTCAAACATACCCTGGTCGGCAAGCGAACTGGCGCGCTTCATCAGGCTGGAAAGCCGCGTGGCGCTGGTCCTAACTCGTCCATGTCCGGTTGTATTGTTTGTATTCGTCATAATTATCCATAACTGCATGCCGATGCACGACATACTCCACTTAACCACTTATCCGGATCATACTCTTTTCCTGCCAAACCAGTAAAAATCAGGTAATATCACCAGTAAACAGAATTTGAGGCTGCGGGCCTTAGCCCGTCCAAAGGACAGAATAACGCCTGCAGCCTCGATGTGTGGGGACGACGACGACTTAACCGTCAAGAGCGCTTATACTGGTAACACGCTCTAATGAAACATCCTCGATGTCGCCGATCAAGTACGCCCCGTAGAGCGGTACAAAGGTAACATCGTGGATGTGTAAATCTTTTGTAATTTCATCTCCGTGCCTGTCGCGGAATGTAACCGCGCAGTGGTGCCCTAAGTATTGCTTTGCGTCCGGTATTCTCATTTTCAGCCTCCTCAGGTGCTCTCCCTTCATCCATGATCAAAAGCCGCTCGGAATATTGTATGGCTGATCCCGAGCGCCACCAAGGATAATGGCCGAGCCGCCATGATGGATTGCCGTTGAACAAAACCCGCGCGCCTCGCACCCGGCCCATCGGAGTCGCCTGAGGACCGGCTGCAAACTCTTGGCCGCAGCCCCTGATCACTGACAATTCTATCTCGGCAGCCCGGCTGACCGCCGTATCTCACCCGCATCAAGCAGGCTCGTTGACTGTCAGTATGTTTATGCCGTGTGAGATGCGTAGGGGGTGCTGTATGGATTACCTGTTTAGGCGTTTTAATACGTGTGAGCGGAGAGTCCGGAGGGGGTTGGCTGAAAATTACCGGCTTGGAGCATATTTTCATCAACACTACAGGTCTTTCGGGTTTGAGGGTTGGAAGATATTCTCTCAATACAAATACCAAGTCTCCACCCTAACCCGGAAATCCCGAAAACGCCAAAGTGATAAGTTAGCTCCTATCCCTCCAGGTAAGATACCTGGAGGGATACAAACCCCTGACCATCGGGTTCTGTTTCGGACGCGATCGGATATCGCGTCCGAACTAAGTACAAAACTCTCCACCGTCCGCTCTCCACTCTCAACTCTCCACTGCTTCCGAAGAAGGAAGCACAAGGCTTTGAGAGTAATTCATACTCAAGGAGAGCATTCTTGAGAGATTCGACGCAAAATAAGTCGCTGAGTTTGTTTGTGGATAGGTGCGCTTCGGCATTGGAATCACTTTATGCCGCCGCCATGCACGATTGCGATAACGCCGAACCGAATAAGGTGTGTTCGGAGTCGCTGCGGCATATAGTGCGAATGATCGCAGTGCTTGCCGCATCTGAAAAAATGCCCGATAACGGAACCTCAATAGTCCCCATTTGCGCGGCTGCTGATGCTCTCAAGCAAACAGCTTACAAACCTTCCGAGTGCTTGAATACGCAATATATAGAGTCATGCCGTAAGGCTTTTGAAACGTCGGGCTATGGAATATTCGCGCTCGGTGATGACAGCACTCTAACTGAAGAGGCATTTGCTCAAGCAGCAAAGTCGCTCCTTCGTCCCACGCCAGATGCGCCAATAGACTCTATATTTTTTCAGACGATCCCGCTTTCATGGCTCGGGTGCGCATATCAGGGTCTGCTGGCGTTTAGGCCATCCAAAAATTTGGACCGGCTGGAATCGAGCAGAACACGGCGCAAAGACGCGGGTGTGTATTTTACTCCTCCCCCGCTGGTCAGCTATATCATAGATTCGGTCGTATCGCCCCTTGCCCAGACTCGAAAGATCACTGATCATAATCCTCACGCTGTAAGAATCCTGGACCCCGCGATGGGTGGGGGTGATTTTCTCTGCGCGGCAGTCGAAAAGCTGGCCAATAGCGATGATGAGGCGCAAATTGCAGCGGGATGCGTCTATGGGGCGGATATCGATCCGACGGCTGTAGAGATATCGCGTTTTTGCGTATGGGCATCGTCGCGCTTTGCAGATGGGATCGCAGTAAATGTCAACTCGCACCTAATATGCGCCGACTCTCTCGGCTCGGATGATAAGCATTTTGACTGGAAACGCGCTTTTAGTGAAGTCTTTACGCACGGTGGTTTCGACGCTGTTGTAGGCAATCCGCCTTACATCGCGGCAAAAAACGGGCTGGCGCATATGTCGCGCGGTCAGTCGGACTCGTATCTTTTATTCCTGAACCTTGTGATGAAAAACGACCTGGTTAGAACCGGAGGCATGCTTTCGATGGTGCTGCCCGACCCGATGCTGGTGCGCGAAAACGCCGCTGAGGTCAGGCGATCGCTAATCTCGGACTGGACAATAAAGTCTCTGCTGCACATATCCGGCGCGTTTAGAGATGCGCAGGTCGCAAACATAGTGCCGGTCTGCAAAAATGCGGCGCCGTCCGATGATCATTTCTCAGTCTGCAGAATAGAGAGCCGTGCCGACCGCCGGGCGTTCGTGCTCAGACCTGTGCAGACTTTTGAATCGCTGGCGCGCAATCTCAGGCGAGAGGTGGTCTTGTCACAGAGGCGATATGAGTTTTTATATCTGCTCGAAGACGGGCGATTCGGCGAGATCATCAGGAAAATACACGGCGAGAGCGCGGCGCTGAGCAATTACCAGGCTCCATTTGTCCCGCTAAAAGACTTGAACGTAAAAGCCATATATCGCGGGGAAGAGGTCGGCAAATCAAATATAAGACGGGAAAGCGGCGACATGCCGGTCATCATGGGCGGCCAGAGCATAAGGCCATATGAAATCTTGTGGGAAGGGGTCAAGACCAGCAGGTCGTGGGTCAAGAAGTCCGTCGAAAGATATCACAGCACGAAGATAATGCTGCAAAAGAGTTCGGCCAGACTTGTTGCCGCTCTGGATAGAGTAAGCAAAAATCATATCGGCTACGTTTTCCCACAGTCGGTATATGGGATCGAACTGTGTAAACCCGGAATTGACGAGGTATATCTGCTGTGCATACTCAATTCGCGGGTTATGAATGAATATGTCCGGAGGGCTGTTACAGGCTACAAATTTGTGCAGCCGCAGATAGAGATCGAAGACATTCGCGCACTGCCTATTCGACAAATAAGCTTCACTACACCGCCGGATGAACGTAAGGCAGGTCTCGCCTGCGGCATTGAAATTTTCGAGAGTGAGTCTTTGCGGGGGGCGTCATTCCCAAGGTTGTCAAACTTCATAGCGCAGTGCACTGAGCGCTCGGATGTAGCGCATGACATGCTTGTATATTTGGGGAACCTGGTGATAGACCTGACACAAGCCGACCGCACATCGCCCAGCCCGGATTTGACAGCCCGGCTGGAATCAACGCGCGCGGCGGTCGAAACTGTAGTCAGCCGCCTATACTCGAATGAGCCTGATCAGATGGACCTGATACTATAAATAGTCGGGGGCAGAAATACCCCCGACTATCTTGCCTCGTCTTTATGCTGCTATGTGGTGGTGGTTTCATGGGTCTCTTCATGTTCAGGCGGGTTAATGCCGGCAAGCCCACCCAAAATTGATGCCACCAGAAAGATCAAAAATCCTCCGAAGAACCACCAAGCCGCACTGCTGACAGTCGCACTGAGTGGCGCGCCCGCAGCGGCTCCACGTGAACCCATAATCGATGCGACGACCGCGCCTATTATCCCACCGAAAGTGACGACATGCAGCACGGTGACCAGACACCATACGATAACGCCATGCATTATCGCGGGCACGACATCAGCCCTAGCGGTACGGGCAGCCAGCAAGCTGCCTAAAAACAACCCCAGTGAACCGAAACCGACTACCCAGTAGCCCATGCCTCCGATCCCTATTCCAAGCGCTATGCCCAAAGCAGTGAGCAGAAAAGTCACCGACAACGCAACCAGTAGGCCTGCAAATGTCGGTCCCCACTGTATTCTCGTGGCAGGCACAATTATGTCGGTGATTGCAGTCACGGTAGGTTCATAGTAATGGTGTCCGTGTATAAAGGCTTCGGAGGCTCCACCCTTTTGACCCGCAATTCTTTCACTCTCATGCTCGTCCATGTGAACCCCTCCATACTCGTAGATCGAGGTCAATTAAGACCCTAATCAATTTTCCCGCGTCAAAATTTATCTAAACGCCGTGAAGAGGGGTAATGGGTGTCGGGTGCCGGGTGTCGGGGCATGACGAACACACGCAAGTTGTCTTGTAAACAGCAGCATACTGAGTAATATAGAAAAATAATCAATACAAATTACTCAATACTAATTTATGCTGACTTTATTACCCTTGGTTACTGTGACATCGAACTGCTTACCCTGCCATTGGACTCGCGTGAGCTTTATGGACTTCCAGCGCTTCGGCAGACATGGCGACCAGTTCAAGATTTTGCTTTGATCTTGAGCAAAGTAGTCCATGTTTGCGCCTGCAAGACCGAATATGGTCGATTGGATCGGCCCGGCGGCTCCGGTGAGGAAGCACATATTTTCGTATGTGGTGGAGGACTTCTCATTGAAGTAATTGAAAGGCCCGCGGAAGTAGGGCTTGTAGCTCTTCATAAACTCATTATATGCCCTGTCGCAATCACCCAGGCGCGCGGCAATGACACAATGAGCTGATGTGCTCATGGCAGGCCCGTTCGGATAGAGTCGGCTGGAATAATACTCAAACGTATTTTTGTATATAGCTGTCATATCTTGACCGGCAAACTTATACTGCAGCGGATATACTATAAGCTCAGTATCGGCCTGCTTTGCTTTCCAGTTCGGCTTGTGACCGTCGAACGCTGAGAAACGCTTATTAGTCGGATCAAAAGGAATATACATCTTCTCGGCGACCTGCGCCCACTTAAGATCAGGCGCTGCACCGATACGCTTAGCAGCCTGCTCGGCGATACGCAGATTCATCTGAGCGATGATATTTGTATACGCGCTATTGTTGATAAGCTCGGCATTTTCATCCGGCGGAACTACCTGCAATATCTCATAATGGTCCTTTGCAGGAACCCACTTCACCCGGCTGGCCCAGTAGTCTGCTGTCGCTTTTATTACGGGGTAGCCTCGGGTCTTGAGCCATGTCTTGTCGCCCGTAGCTAAATAATACTGCCACTGGCAAAGAGCCACGTCTCCGTCAATGTGCCTCTCATTTCTATAGACAAGCCCCTCGGGAGTGTCTTCTTTGCCCGTATATCCGCTCTCCCAGGCATATTCCGCTCCGGCAAAACCGTGCTCTTTTGCATTAGCCATTGCTCCGAGCAGTGTGTTATATCGATAATCCACTATCGAGCGAGCAAGCTCGGGGTGCTGCAATATCAGAGCAGGGAACATCCACAAATCGGCGTCCCAGAAGACATGCCCGCTGAAGGCATTGTTTGACAGGCCCATCGGCGGTATGCTCCACTGGCTGCCTTTACGCACGCTCTGAAGTAAATAGAACATGCAGGAGTGGAGAGCCTGCTGGTCGCGCTTGGGGCCGTCTATTATTATGTCGTGCTTCCAGAGGTCGGACATTGCGCGTTTGTGCAGAGAGATAAACCTGCTGTCGTCGTATTTGCGCAGTTCCCAGAGTTTAGACTTCATTGTAATGTCATGTGCTCCTGCGGCAAATAGCACATTCATGCAGGCGTTATTCTCCGGGTCGCCACCAATAAACACCGAGCTGTAATTGCTCACTGAAAACTTAACACCTCTCTTGGGTTCCAGAGCGAGAACGGACTCAACACTACTGCCTCCCCATGAGGGGGGATCGCCTTCTGCACTCGACACCAAAAGTGAAGCAAGCGCAAACTTGATGCCGCTCTGTTTTGTGCCGAAAGCGCAGGCCCTAATACGCTCGCTACCATTCAATCGCCACCCAGTATCCCCATCTTTGGGTGTCGGAGACAACGCGAAATTTTCAGTATTGCGGCTGTAAGACTGTGCATCAATTCTACTTGAAAAGTTTGGGCGCAATTCCGCACGCACAACCCCCACATTCGGCTCCGCCCTTGAAACTATAACCTCGACTTTACCCTTAAGAGTCTTGCGACCGGCGCGCCATGTGGCGTACGTCGTAAGGATGCCGGTCTTCATATTGAGGACCTGTTTGTAGTCGGCATCTTTATCTATCTTGAACTCGGTCTTGCCGTCATAGAAACGTAGATCACTCCAGGTAGGTGTGGGGATGAGTTTCTCATTGTCATAGAGACCGGCCATGAAGCAGGGCAGAGGCTGGCCGTTATGATTGCCCACACCTTCGCCCATAATCCGGCAGCCGATGAAGCCGTTGCCCAGATATGTGCCGTAAAGATTATCGGGGTCGTATGAGACCAGGAGCCAGGGGTCGTCATTTGGTGGATGGTTTGCGTTTTTGCTTGACTTGTTCGGAATTAGAAGCAGACCGATTATTGCGGCTGCGGCAAGGATAATCAGCGCGACACCGCGCATGACACTGCGATTCATTATCTCACCTTTCTAGCTACATAAAATACTCTGTCCGACCGCCTTGTCGGTCGGCGAAATTTATAGGCATGGAAAATATCGACCACATCAAAGCCTGCGTCGCTCAGCATCATCGAAAGCTCCTCGAGGCTATGCGCGCGCTGTATGTGGACCTCTTTGAACTGGCGCTTTTCGCCGTCTTCCATTACCTCAAAGGTCATATTCACTGTGCAGATTCGAGTGGAGTGGTCGTACGTGCTGTTCCAGATATAGTGCGGATAAATATTCGATGCGATGTTGGCTTGATCGAAGAAATGATGCGCCAGGGCATACTCAGTGTTCACGTCGAATATGAAGATGCCGCCCTCGACTAAATGCTCCCCCACCCGCTTGATTGCGCGCGCAAGACGAGACGGGTCGGTAATATAGTTCAGAGAATCGAACAGGCTGATAGATAGATCGAACTTGCGCCCGTCCAGATCGAGGTCTGCCATATCCTGCACAAAATATTCCACGCTGCTGTGCTTGGACTTGGCTGCATCGATCATATCCGGAGCTATGTCGGCACCTACTACTTTGTATCCCTTATCCGCTAGTATCTCGCTGACATTGCCTGTGCCGCACGCTACATCGAGCACGCTTTTGGGACGATACTCAATGCGCGCCAGTATATCCTCTATATATCTGACCCAAAGATTATACGGGACGCCGGCCATCAGGTCATCATAGTACGCAGCTATCTGTTTGAACTGTGTTTGTGTCATACAATTATTCATACGCTGGTTGATTCGTGAGCGTGCCTTGGAATCCCTTCAGTTGCAGGATCACAAAAAAATTGATGGTTGCGGGGGAGACCGCAACCATCCATACTGAAAGGAAGGAGAGAAGATGAATTACATATTAGGTTATAATTGCAAGCCGGCGCCCGGTTCGTCCACATAATTGCGTTTCGTGCTGGCAGGTCACTTAGTCGCTTGGACTTACCTGGGTTCGGGAACAACTCTGCGGGCGGGCAGATTGGAAAGTCGTTCCCGGCTGACTGTATGTTCTCAGGTATTCCGCCTTACGTCCTTCGGCCATACTGTTCAGTCACCGGCTATATAGATGATACCCTTATTACCTAACCCTCACAATTAGCTTTATGCTCTATTTTTGTATGCTACCTCCGCACTAGCACGATGTAATACGTTAGTATTACACACGCTTCTGTAAGTGCAAAGACATCTCCTCATTTCCTGATAGGTGGCGATCTCCGAATCGTCACTTTAATGCCAATTGGGATCTCCGAACCCCGCAACCTATGCTGGAATAGCCGGATTCGGAGATCCGGCATTGGTTCTTGGGTAAGGATTCGGAGATCCTTACCCATCGTTTGGACTTCGTCACAAAACGGTTATTCGTGCGTTCGCCCGTTCGCCCTGCAACTTGACCCAGAGGGCGCTGCTAACTACAATTAAGCGATGGACTCACAAGAGAGCACAAAGCACCTGATACTCGGCACCGCCGGCCACGTCGATCATGGCAAGACCACGCTTATTAAAGCCATGACCGGGATCAATACCGACCGCCTGAAGGAAGAACAGGAACGGGGCCTTACAATAGACTTGGGGTTTGCATCACTGATGCTTCCGAGCGGGAAGCAGATAGGTATTGTCGATGTGCCGGGGCATGAGAGATTCCTCAAAAATATGCTCGCAGGTGCAAGCGGCGTCGATATCGCGCTGCTGGTAGTGGCTGCTGACGAGGGCGTGATGCCTCAGACGCGCGAGCACCTCGAAATACTTGAGCTGTTGGAAACAAAGCTTGGGGTAGTCGCTCTCACCAAGTGCGATATGGTGGAGGATGACTGGCTCGATATCGTACAGGAAGACCTTGAGCAATACCTCAAGGACACCTCGTTCGGAAATGCAAAGATCATTCGGGTATCGGGAACCACAGGCGAAGGTGTCGATGACCTCATAAGAGAGATAGACAGGCTCGCGGACATGGCGGCTCAGCGCACAACGCAGGGACCGTTCAGGCTCCCGATAGACAGAGTGTTCACGATGACGGGTTTCGGGACTGTCGTGACGGGTACGCTGGTCTCAGGCACAATCAGGCTCGGCGATGCCGTCACCATACTGCCCCAGGGGATCGACTCGCGCGTCCGTCAAATCCAGGTCCATGGCAAGAAACAGGACTCAGCTTACGCCGGAAGCCGCGTTGCACTAAACCTGGTGGGGGTCGAAGTGCCGGATATCGGGCGTGGAAGCGTGCTCCTGCCGCCGGGATACCTTGGCGCGACGAACATGCTCGATGCAAGCGTATCGGTGCTCAAAGACTCTCCCCGCCCTCTCAGAAGCAGAATGCGCATCAGGATGCACATAGGCACGCTTGAAGCGATCGGCCGCGTGATGATATTAGGCGGCGAAGAGATAGCCCCCGGAGAAAAAGGGCTGGTTCAACTCAGGCTTGAGACCAAAATAGTGGCCGCGCGGTCAGACAGGTTCGTGCTTCGATTCTACTCTCCTGCTCGCGTAATGGGCGGCGGGATAATACTCGAGCCGAACGCAACTAAACACCGAAAAAACGATGCAGACATAATAAAAAAGCTCGAACGCACGCTCAGCGGCAACCCGGCGGATATAATTGAGGACGCGCTTGCTGCCAGCGAAACCGGACTTGCAAGAAAAGATATAATCCAGCGAACAGGCCTGAGTGATCAGGAAGTAAACTCGGTTTTGGAAGAACTGGTAAGCGGCGGCCGCGCGCTCGAACTGCACGGCAGGTTTGTGCATAAGCCCGGGTATGATATGATTGCATCCAGGATAAAATCGACTTTGGCAGCATATCATAAAGCCAATCCGATAAAACCCGGAATGCCCATCCATGAGCTTAAGGCTGCTTTGGGGCAGCGGATTGAGCAGAAAGGTTTCCAGGCGATACTCTCGTCAATGGCAGCGGACGGAGAAGTAGAGGTATCGGAAAGTGTTATAAAACTGCCGGGTCATATTATGACTCTGGATTCTCAACAGGAAGAACTGCTGTTAAAAATCGAGACTGCCTACCTTGATGCAGGCGTTAATCCGCCTCTGCTGACCGAACTGGAACGCAAATATGGAGCGGATACGCGCGAGATAGTGACTCTGCTTACGACGCGCGGCGGGCTGGCTAAAGTTGACACCGATTTATATTTCCATAAGTATGCCATAGATAGCGCAGCCGATATGCTCAAGAAATATCTCGAGGAAAACGGACAAATTACGGTGGCGCAGTTTAGAGACCTGATCAATTCGAGCAGAAAATATGTTGTGCCACTGCTTGAATATTTTGACTCCAAGCGTATTACGCGGAGGATGGGTGACCAGAGAGCACTTTTTGGGCGATAGGTGGGGTTTTGAAAACCTGGCGTTCTATTTCGGTCGCGATCGGATATCGCGCCCGAACAAAGGCTCTCAGCTATTTTTCGAGGACTTAATATGATATTTTCGAGGTCGAACGAACTCTTCACTAAAGCGCAGATAGTAATGCCTGGTGGGGTAAATAGCCCTGTGCGAGCATTTAGGTCTGTCGGCGGGCAGCCCGTCTTTATCAAGCGAGGCGAGGGCTGCCGTGTCTTCGATGAAGACGGCAACTCATATATCGATTACGTCTGCTCATGGGGACCGCTCATTCTGGGACATGCATATCCGAGCATAGTCGATGCGATTAAGCGAACTGCGGAGGACGGCACTACCTTCGGCGCTCCGACTGCCCTGGAAGTAAAGCTGGCTGAGATGATCGTTGACGCTGTGCCGTCGATTGAGATGGTGCGGCTGGTAAGCTCGGGCACTGAGGCAGTCATGAGCGCGATCAGGCTCGCGCGCGGCTACACCGGTCGGGATAAGGTCATCAAATTTGAGGGCGGCTATCATGGCCATGCGGATTATATGCTTGCCAAAGCAGGCTCTGGGGTCGCCACACTCGGGCTGCCGGACAGCGCGGGCGTGCCTGCAAGTATCGCATCTGACACTATAGTGCTGCCATATAACGATATAGATGCGGCTGCGGATGCAGTGCATGCTATGAAAGATCAGATCGCATGCATCATCGTTGAGCCTGTGGCGGGGAATATGGGTGTCGTGCCTCCAAAGCCTGGATTCTTGAGCGGCCTGCGCGAGATATGCAGCAACAATGGAGTCTTGCTGATATTCGACGAAGTGATTACAGGTTTTCGAGTATCATACGGCGGAGCGCAGGAGCTTTATGGTGTCACACCAGACATCACCACGCTCGGCAAGATCATTGGCGGCGGGCTGCCGGTCGGCGCATACGGCGGCAGGCGTGAGATAATGGAACAGGTGGCGCCTGTCGGGCCTGTGTACCAGGCGGGAACTCTCTCTGGCAACCCGCTTGCAGTAAGCGCCGGGATTGCAGTCCTGGAAGTGCTCAGGCAGCCTGGATTGTATGACGATCTGAACCGGAAGTCCGATAAACTCAAGCAAGGTATCACTAAGGCTGCAGCGGACGCAGGCGTTAGGGTGCGCATAAACAACGTCGGGTCCATGATGACTATTTTCTTCACCAAGGACCCTGTATATGACTACGCTTCGGCAAAAAAGAGCGACACGGCTTTGTATGCGCGGTTCTTTCACGCGATGCTTGAGCGCGGAGTATACCTTGCGCCGTCCCAGTTTGAGGCGGCGTTTATATCGGCTGCGCATGGACTGGATGACATAAAATATACAATTAAGATCAGTGCCCAGGCTTTTCAGGCACTGGTTTGACCGGAGGATCATATGACCACACTCGAACGATTCGGCGTATCCATGGAAGACGAGTTGCTCAGGCAGTTCGATGTTCTTATAGGTGAGCGAGGTTACCAGTCTAGGTCCGAAGCCATACGAGACCTCGTCCGGCAGGAACTGGTAAAGGAAGAATGGACAGACCCGGAGGCTGAAGTCGTCGGCACGCTCACAATCGTCTATGAGCATCATGAGCACGAACTGTCCAACGTGCTGACTGAACTTCAGCATCAATACCACTCGTACGTCTTATGCAGCACGCATATTCATCTTGACCCGCATAACTGCCTCGAAGTCATTATACTAAAGGGCGCGAGCGCGAAGGTGAAATATATCGCTAACACGCTTATCAGCACACGAGGTGTTAAACACGGTCAACTGGTTTCGACTACCACAGGAAAAGCGGTTTCATGAAGGTTGCCCGGAATCTCTTGAATAAGTAGTTTTTAAGTTAGCTCATGAAGCAATGAAGATGAAGAGGTTGCGCCCTCACCCCAGCCCTCTCCCCCAGGAGAGGGAGTGGGTTTAGCTGACATCTCTCACCTCAAATTATTGTCAAGGAGATCATAATGAAGCGTTCAGAGTTAATTGCGGCTCAGGAAAGAGCGCGCAAGATGTTAGGAGAGGCCGGTATAGCCATCACGGCAGAGGAATCGGCAAATATAGAGGTAGCGGACTTTGGTCTGGGCAGGCTTGAGTCTGAAGGACTTGAGATCGTGGTCTACGTAAATAATGACCGCTACTGCGCCAAGGAAATGCTGATCTTCCCATATCAGACATGCCCCGAGCACAAGCATCCGCCGATAGCGGACAGACCAGGCAAGCAGGAGACATTCAGATGCCGCAAGGGGGAAGTGTATCTTTATGTATCGGGTGGACCTGTATCATCCCCAAAAGCAAAAGCGCCAAGCGAGTATTACACTGTCTTCCATGAGATAGTCCTCAAACCGGGAGAGCAGTATACGATAGTGCCGGAGACACTGCACTGGTTCCAGGCAGGACCCGAAGGTGCCATAGTATCCGAGTTCTCATCGCCAAGCGTAGACGAGGCAGATATCTTCACCGATCTTAATATCAAGCGGATACCTGTTGTAGAAGATTAAAAATCTTTTTCGGGCTGGACCAGATATTCAGCCCGATCTTGAAAAGCCGTTAATATGACTCGTCCGGGGCAGTAAAACTCCGAAAAAACACTCTGTGGCTACGGGATCTTCTCTATATAAACCGAGTTGTTTACTTGTTGCTGCCGGCCTTTTTTTCTATAGTCTGGACTGATTCAAGTATTTCCTTGGATGGGTTGAGCGCCCGAATTTTATCAATAACTTCGGATGCTTCATCTTTCTTGCCGCGATCGACTAGGAATGAGGCAAGGGTCAGCAGCGAGTCTGGGTTTTGGGGCTGTTTTTCAACGAGTGTGCGATAGGCCTTTTCGGCCTTTTCGTAATCTCCTGCTTCTTCATATGTGGAGCCGAGAGCATACCATGCATCGGGCCAGTCTCTGGCCATCTGGAGAACTTTGCCGATAGAGTCGACTGAGTCCTGATAGTTTTTCTGACGTTTCTGCACGCGAGCCAGCAGCAAATAAGCGGCCGGGCTGTCCGACGCCATTGTGACTGCCTTCTTCGCATAAGTGAGAGATGACTCGTAGTTTTTCTCGTCTGCAAGATAAAAATCGGCAAGAGCTGCCACCGGGCGGACATCACCCGGCGCTTCCTCGACGGCCTTTATCAGTTCCTTTTCGGCCTCATCGGTTTTCTTCTGCCTGAGCAGTGCGAGCGCTCGATTGGTGCGCAGGGTCGGCAGCTTGGGATCGATCTTCGCGGCTGCGTCGAACTCACTTATGGCCTCATCGAATTTGCCGAGCCCGGTAAGCGCGATTCCAAGGACAAGGTGCGGCTGGGCATCTGACGGACGCAGCTTGACAAGAGACTGAGCGCTCGATTGCGCAAGGTCCGGTTTCGATGCGCCGATCATGGAATATATGCGCGCCTGGAGTTGAAAGACCGTATCCGCATCGGCATCGCGTTTGACTGTTGCAGAAGGCGACGAGTAAAGCATTGCAGAGTCAACGCCATGCTCGCCGAGCCAGCGCGCGATTGCGGTGGAGATGGAACATCTGCCGAATATCTGATCATCCTTGCCGCCTGTGATTACCATGCGGTTCAGATACATGCCGACAACAAGCGGCCCGCGCGTGACAATCGAGCCGTTTGGGATAGGCTGAGCCGGACTTATATCGATTAAAAACGCCCAGTAATATTTGCCGATCTCAGTGACGAATATTTTGTTTGCGCTCCAACTACCGACTGCAAGCTTATATGAATCGCCCGACTTCTCACGAGTCACACCGTAGATATCAGTGGGCCAGCGATTGCCGATAGGATCGCCGCTCATAAGCTCACCCATAGTGCCCATAGCAGCCTTGGAAAAGTCACTCGATTGAGCGAATGTGACTGCGGGAAATCCGCTTATCGGGAGTTTGAGCAGGGCTATATTGAGGTCTTTATCGTAAGCCTTGAGTTCGCACTGATATGCCGCGCCGGTATACGCACTAACGAAGACCGGATAACGGATCAGATGAGTGGCAGTTGTACCGACTTTCTCGCTTATCGAGTCGAGAGTCGTCACGACCCAACTGCCGTCACCTACCATAAAACACATGCTCATCCAGTTGGACTGGTCCCCGAATACACGGATAACACCCGCGCAGTCGGCAGGCGAATCGGCAAAAGCGCATGAGGCCAAAGCAATGGTTATAAGTGCGACAAATATGAGTGCTCTTTTCATACTTATACTCTACCACCAAAAGCGATCCGGTGCAAAATGACTGAGGAAACGGTACGGTTCTCTGCGCGCGAATATATTCAACCTTCGGGGCATTCGCCCGCGAAGTATAAAAGGCTGTGGATCGAACATTTTTGCTTCCAAAGCGTTCTATCATATGTAAACGCTGTCGGGAGGACGAATGGAAGTACTGACGGACGCAGAGTTGATGGAGCTTGTCAAGACCGGTGACTATTGCGCCTTTGACGAACTCTACAACCGGTACTCGGAGCCTATCCGCAGGTTCCTGTTCCAACTCACTTGGGACCAGGACACGGCGGAGGACTATCTGCAGGAGACTTTCTTGCGGCTCTACCGGGCGCGCGACCGCTACGAGCCTACCGGAAAGTTCTCCACATTCATCTTCCAGATCGCCAAGAACTATTACCTCTCGCAGCGCCGCAAAGCAAATAGCCGTTCCGAGGAAATATCACTGGCCCATCAGAACAGCCTGGGGCGAAAGCCCTTTGAAAACATCCGTGCAAATGAGCGCATAGAACCTGAGGTGCACCTGATGGAGGAGTATCGCAGGTTTCGGATGCGCCGGGCTATAACCATGCTGCCGGAGGGTCAGAAGATGGTCTTTACTCTCTCGCACTTTGAGGGTCTCAAATATGTCGAGATTGCCGAACTGCTTGAGATTCCTGTGGGGACGGTGAAGTCGAGAATGCATGCTGCTGTAAATACGCTCAAAATCCTATTACGGGAGGAATAACCATGAACTGCGAACAGGCAAGGACAGAGATTATCGCTTATCTGAAAGGCGAGCTTTCAGAGGATCAGAAAATCAAGCTCGAGGAGCATCTTGCCAGATGCCCTGCATGCCGCCACGAACTCGAGGGTGCGCGCAGGCTCCTATCGTGGACAGAGGCCGCATCCGAGCAGGCCATTGTAAAGAAAGTCGATGATATCATCGACAATGCCATCAAAAGCAAGGCTTCGGATATCCACCTGGAAGGGCAGAGAGATAATATGCTGAGAGTGCGATATCGAATCGACGGAGTGATGCACGATGTAATGTCGATCGATTCTGCTGAGCGCATAGGCATTGTTACGCGGATTAAGATGATGGCTGATGTGGACACGTCGGAGACAAGGCTTCCACAGGACGGCAGGATGCCGTGGAAACTCGACGGTCAGGACTATGATATCCGAGTAGCCTTTTGCCCGTTTGTCTATGGCGAAGGGATTGTGATGCGCATACTGGATAAAAGCGTGCCGCTGATCGGCCTCGACAAGATATATATGTATCCTGATCACCTCCAAGCAATCAGAGATTTGATTCATCAGCCAGGCGGAATATTTCTTACCGGTGGTCCGACTGGTTCAGGTAAGACCACGACTCTTTATTCAGTGCTCCTTGAAATTAATAATCCGGACAGGAAAATTTTGACCATTGAAGATCCTGTTGAATATCTTATGAATGGTGTGAACCAGACTCAGGTGCACAAGAAAGTGGGGTATACATTTGCTGCCGCGATGAGGTCTTTCCTGCGTCATGATCCAGACATAATAATGGTCGGCGAGATCAGGGATAAAGAAACCGCCGAGATTTCTATCGAAGCGGCAATCTGCGGTCATTTGATCCTTACACAATTGCATACGAATGATAGCATCGGTGCGATCCAGCGGCTGCGAGATATGGGCATCGAGGACTTTTTAATATCTGCAGCCCTACTCGGCGCAATGAACCAGCGGCTTATTAGGCGTGTGTGCCCTGACTGCAAAGAGCGTGTGCTTGAAGTGATCCCGGCTCTCAAGGCTTTGAAAATCACTGAAGATGATATGAAAGCGCATGAAGTCTTCAAGGGTAAAGGATGTGAAAAATGCCATGGAACGGGCTACAGAGGCAGAGCGGCGATATATGAACTGCTGGTCATCGACAGGCATCTTCGCGAGATGATTGGAGAAGGCGCTCCAATCGATGAACTGCTTCGAACTGCAATTTCAAATGGTTTTATGCCCATCAAAGAAGATGCGCGCCGTAAGGTGCTCGATGGGCTGACTACAGCAGAAGAGGCGCTAAGAGTATTGGCTTTAACTGAGTGAGTGAATTTAGCACAAACCCACTGCCGGGCTATAGAGATATGTAGTCTGATGACTTAATCATTTCGCAGGAGGTGTGTGTTGATTTACGAACTTGAGTCTTCAATATGGCGCTTAATGATGGATTGGCTGCAGCACTCACTTATCCGGCGCGAAGTGCATAAGGCTAAGCATGCGGAGACGGAATAGTAGATGAGCAGTAATCTCGACTATTAAAATCGCACAGTTCTGTTTCGGGCTGGATCGGATATCCAGCCCGAACATAAGCGTCATCCCCGCAGAATTTGTTCCACTCTAGGGCAGTCTATCGAAGAAAAAGACCCTCATCCACAAAAACATTATTTCACAGCAACCTTAAGATCATAAGGTAGTTGCATACCATTTACAACACCTTTGCACACACTTTCTTTCGACTTACCCCTTGACAAGCCTCATTATCTGTGTGATAATACGCCATGCTCAACCATATGTGTCACAGTAATGATTATATATTTATCATTTACGACTCTCTGCAGCTTATTACAAACACGCAAAAAATGCTTAAGGGGGTGGTCCAGGCAAAAGATATCGCTGCAATAAACGAATTGCGCATTACACAAGAAAGGAGAGGAAAGTGATGAATAGGTTTTGCTTTATTGTTGTGTTGTGCTGCCTGATCGGCATAATTGCAATGTCGACCGCCCAGGCATACACAAACAATCCGCCGTTCAATCCTCAAAGAACGCTGTGCTGGAACTTCAATAGCTCGAATTGGCAGAAACCTGAAACCGTCATAGGCCCAATCTGGGATGAGGGAGAATGGATATGTGACGACATAAGAACCACAGGTGATGTGAATTCACTGCACTGGTATGAAGCAGGCTACATTGGTGTGGATAACACAAACGGCACCGGCAATGTAGTCGTTGACCTGATCTTCCATGTCAACAACTACGACAACAACAATCCCATAAAATATGTGTGGGATGAAGCCGTTTATGCGTTTCCGAATGCAGACTCGTTCAATCTGGTCGCACCGGCAGGCTACGAAACCAGTTGGCAAATAATCAACAAGGTAAACTCGGGTAATTGGTTAACCGACAACCTCACAGGCACAATCATGCCGAACCCGGACTGGGAAGAGTTTGTCTGGCACTTCAATGTTGCAGCAGGACAGACTGCTTACCTGGACAGGTTCTGCGTCAGCACTTTGTGCACACCCGAACCATCGAGTATTGTCGTTTTGCTTGGAGGGCTGGGAGTTCTTGGCAAAATGATCATTCGACGAAAGAAATGATGTCTCCAGTTTAAACTCCAAGAAGATGAAGCAGGCCGCCCGAATTCAAAACTTAGGCGGTCTGTTTGTTTGTGCATGCTCAACACACACTGCTTGGGTTTGACTGGGTGCTTTGTCTCGATCTGGATCGGATATCCAGCCCGGACAAAGAATTTTATTCAGGCACGATAGGCGTATAAACATCCATCTCCGAGTCCTCTTGGCCTGGACGGAAACGCTCGTCATACCATTCAAGGTCCGGTGTGTCAGCACGTTGATAGCCACTTGTCGGCAACCATTCACGATACACAAAGTTAAGAGCCGCACCCAAGCCGCTTTTTTCATCAGAGAGCTCTCCGTGCTGGGTGACGACAGCATAGGTGGCGGCAGGAACATCGAATATTGTCATTCCATCGGGCACTGGAGCATCATCATCGACTTCGTATCCGGCTACATATCGAAATGAGCCATCTTCATGCGAGTCACCACATACGCCAAGCATAACTCCAGGTTGTATCTTGCCTTGTATTTCATGGATACGCGGAATGAAGTCACCCCACATCGAGGAAATTTCTGCATTTTCGTTTTTACCGATATAGCCCAGACCAACCACGCGCATGGCGGGCAGATTAATAATACGAGTTTCCATTGCTGCTCCTTTCATACCCAGAGGTTCAATGTCTGCAAGGGAAAGAGCTTCGCGAAGTGGTATGAAAATACCACGACTTCGATATTCGACGGGTGTTAGTCCGCAAGCTCGTTTGAATGCCCGGGTGAAAGCCTCGTGTGAATCGTACTGCCAGTCGAGCGCAATGTCCAAGATGCGCCGATCTGTCTGCACTAGTGCCCTCGCCGCCTCGGTCAGCCGGCGTTTACGCACATAATCCATCACCGTCTCACCCGTCACACCCTGAAATATTCGACTGAAATGGAAGACGGAATATCCCGCCTGCTCGGCCACTTGTGATAGATTAATCGCTTCACCGAGGTTCGCCTCGATATGAACGATCGCATCGTAAACCCACTTGTAGTAGTCCTGTTCCATCGAGCCTCCCCTTGGTTTATTATCAATTTAACCATGCACTTTGCACTGGATACTTGATTGTTCGTGCGGACTTAATGGTTGCACAGACTAGAGTTGCATGTGATCGAGTGCGAAAAGGAATTTCCGCGATCTGAAATCGCGAAGTTCTGTTTCGGGCTGGATCGGATATCCAGCCCGAACATAGTGGAACTGCACTGAAAGGTTCGTGTTAAGCCTGGAAATAAAAAGCCCGGCAAGCAATCCTCACCGGGCCATCTCAATCAATAATTAATATAGAATATGCAATATAAAATCACTTATGTATTGCCCTGCCCATAGAATCGTATGCGGCTTCCTGCATAACTTCGCTCAAGGTCGGGTGAGAGTGGATGGTCGCCATCACCTCATCGACCGTCAGCTCATTGGTGATCGCAAGGGCCGCTTCGGCGATCAAGTCGGTAGCATGCGGACCTACAATGTGCACGCCCAGTATACCGCCGTACTTGCCGTCGACGATGAACTTCACGAAACCTTCGGTCTCGCCGATACCCATAGCCTTGCCGTTGTGGCTGAAGTCGAACTTGCCTACGCGCACGTCCTTGTATCGCTCTCTGGCTTGAGCTTCGGTTAGTCCGACTGATGCGCACTCGGGAGTGGTGTAGACACAGGCCGGGAAGGCCTTGTAGCTCATTTTTGAGTTCATACCCATCGCGTGCTCGACTGCGACTATGCCCTCTGTCCAGCCTACATGCGCCAGCATAGGTTCGCCTATTACATCACCGATTGCGTAGATGTTGGGGATGTTGGTCTGCATGTGCTCGTTGACAATAATCTTGCGCTTGTCGTGCTCAATGCCGACCTCATCCAGGCCGATATTGTCCATAACTGCGCGCCTGCCGACAGCGACCAGGATCTTATTGAAGTCCATAGCTTCTTCTTTGCCATTGGACTTGATGTAAACTCTCTTGCCGCCCTTGATGTCCTCCGCGCGAGTGACACCAGCGCCGAGCATAAACTTCATGCCGGCCTTCTCCAGCGACTTCTGGAGAGTGTTGGCGATCTCGGTGTCGGCTGCAGGCATAATCTGGCTCATCATCTCGACCACGAGGACCTCAGTCCCCAGTCGGGCGAATGTGTAGCCAAACTCAAGGCCGATGGCTCCGGCGCCCACGATGAGCATCTTCTTGGGAGCTTCGGTAAACTCGAGCGCTTCATTGCTTGTCCAGACATCTTTGCCGATCTCGAAACCTGCCATAGGCAGCCGAGCTGAGACGGAACCTGTTGCAATCAGAATTTTCTCGGCCTTAAGGGTCTCAACACCCTTTGCAGTCTCTACTGCGACAGTGTGCGTATCGACTATCTTGCCGTGACCTCTGACAAGCTTGATCTTATTCTTTCTGAACAGGCCTTCGACACCGCCTGTAAGCTGCTTGACGATGTTGGCCTTGCGCTTCATCATTGTAGATACGTTGAGCTTGGGCTCAGATGTCTCAACGCCGAACTCGGCTCCATGTTTTACATGGTCCAGAACAGCCACGCTGGAGAGCAGCACCTTGGTGGGAATGCATCCCACGTTGAGACATGTGCCTCCGACGGAGTTCTTCTCGACCACTACAACACGAGCGCCGAGCTGTGCGGCTCTGATGGCAGCGACATATCCGCCCGGTCCGGTGCCTATCACTATGATGTCGGTCTCGTAGTTAGATGATTGCATAAGTTGTTCCTTAATACCGGGAAAGACCATACCGGATGGGTCGGTTCCCTCGAATGTGGATTTATCCGACAGGAGCGAAGAAAGATCACTCAGTTTGGGGAGCACAAGCGATTCTGTGCGGGACATATTATTAACCAAAACAACCCCCTGCTGTACGCATGAAAAAGTCGATTTATGCTAGCACAGCAGAGGGCGAATGTCAATTTTTAGAGACGGTAACTAATTCACACCTACTCCCTCACCGGCAAGTTTCTTCATAGCGATATCCGCTGCTTTCTTACCAGAGAGCAGCATGCCGCCGAAGATCGGGCCCATTCGGGATGTGCCGAAGAACTGCGCGCAGGCCATGCCTGTGATAATCAAGCCTGGATAAACTTCACGCGTGCCATCGACGACGCCGTTTTCGCCCATCTGAGCGTTCATTGTGTCCTCACCCTTGATCTGGACTATTCCCCGCTTGGCTAGGAAATTGAGCACAATCGCTTCGTGCCCAGTGCTGTCCATCACGAGCTTGCTCCTAAAGGTGAGGGGATCGACGGGAAGATTCATCATCTTATACCCCGTATCATTTGCGACGACCCCCGCCAGAGCACGGTCCTCATCAAAGTAGACATCCTCTATCGTAAAAAGATTGAGAAGCGTTACGCCGCTCTCGATGGCCTTCTTAATGAGAGCTGAAGCGAGCAGGACTGATGAGACCACCAGGTAGCCGTCATGTTCTTTTGCTTCAACGTCGATTTCACGGAGAATGTCACGCACGTCCGGTTCGAGAATGACTCTGTTGAAACCTTTACCGCCTCCCCAGATTCCGCCGCCCGGCGAGAGGCGCTTCTCCATAATGGTGACTTTCTTGCCCTGCTCGGCAAGCGTATAGGCCGCTACAAGGCCGCTCGGCCCGCCGCCGACTATTATCACGTCTGACTCGAGAGAGTCTTCGAGCATGGCGAAGTAGTCGCGCATAATCAGCCGCGATACTTCCAGGTCTGAGATGTTTTCGATCATTTGAGTTACCCCCAATGGTCCGTCAAACGACGGATGATATACTTGGGCGGCAGAAGGTGAGCATGCGCGATTACGCGCTAACGTGAGGTCTTCCAAAGGAGACTTCCGCGTTTCCTACGCCGGCATTACCCGGATCAGGTTCAAAGGGATGAAGCGTCATTACGCCGCTTCTCTCAGCTGCTCTACCAGCACCCCCAGCGGTTTACGGGACTATGATATCACGGCAAAAGCAGCTTGACAACCCGGAATCTCCAGTATAATATGTGCCTCCAGACTCATTGACTACTCGACTCAATGTTGATATATTGGCTGCAAGCACGGAGGTTATGTTATGTTCAAATGGATTATATCTGCTCTGATCGCAATTATACCGTTCACCGTATGGGCATCAGAGGCGGCTGATTATAAGTGTATAGACCCGGCAGTTGAGATTAGAGGGATTTGGGTCAATGCTGATGCCATACCCAAGACTGATTCGGGCATAAGAGAGCTTGTGCGGACATATCATAAGGCAAATATAAATGTTCTCTTTCCTGAAGTGATAGCCAGGGGCTATGCGGCGTACCCTACAAAACTGCTGGCGCGCGACCCGCGTTTTGCAAATGCAGTTGACCCGCTGCCGCCTATGATTGAAGAGGCTCACAGGCTTGGGATGGAGGTCCACCCCTGGGTATGGGTCTTTCGCGCAGGCTATACCAAGGACAGGGGCGCGATCCTCACGGCTCACCCGGACTGGGTGATGCTCAGCAAATACAGTGAGGAGCTTTCAGCTAACGGAGGCCTGTGGATCAGCCCGGATATCCCCGCCGCAAGAGACTTTCTTGCCGGCCTTTTTGCCGAGCTGGTCACGAAGTATGACATCGACGGGCTGCATCTGGACTATATACGCTACGAGGTGCAGTCCCCTACTCCATACGGATACAACCCTACGGCAAGATGTGCGTTTGAGCAACAATACGGGATAGACCCGATCAGTATCGATCGGCTATCAACAAATCAAATCCTCTGGAACAAGTTCAGAGAGAGGCAGGTCAACTCATACGTCCAGAGAATCGCCATGCAAACGCGGGCCTTGAAGCCGCATGTAAAGATATCTGCTGCAGTCGGTTCCGATCCGGTGACAGCCAGGCTTAACCTGATGCAGAACTGGCAGAACTGGGCAGACAACGGATGGGTAGATTTCATTACGCCAATGGCTTACACGACAAATGACACCACCTTTACTCAGTTGGTGACGGATCAGATGGGCGCGGTCGGATACAGAACACTCGTTGCGCCGGGGATTGGGCTGCACATGCAAAAGGACAAGCCCGAGCAAAGCATTGGCCAGATCGGAATTGCTCGGCAGCTCATGGCGGGCGGCGAGTCTCTGTTTGCATCGTCATATTATACTGACGCTCTCGCCTCAGCTCTTGGGCAGGGCGCGTATAAATCACCGGCGGCGCTGCCCTTTAGAGACCCGTCAGGAAAGTGCGCGCTGCTGTGCAATTTAGCTGCAAACACAAAAGACTATGCGCTGAGGCAGTATTACTCGTCGCGCGCGTCTGCTCTGGCAAACTATGCGGATTACATAAAGAGATATAAGCCCTATATATCGCCGACTGACCCGCCATTGAAGATACCTGCAAATGTCATCTCTCTGCCGACTGTCGATATCCCAAGGACGGATAAGCCGGTGACTATAGACGGCAAACTCGATGATGGCGCATGGGGCAATGCGGCAAAGGTCAGGCTCGATTACACAAATGAAGGCAATTGTGCGCCAGTCGAGACGGCCGCTATGCTGACATATGATAACGATAATCTCTACGTAGCATTCCAGGCAGCCGAACCGCTGATCGACAAGCTCCAGGCGGCTGTGACCAAACGCGACAGCCCAACATTTTATGATGACTCGGTGGAAGTATTCGTCGACCCGACAAACGAGAAGCGCACGTATTATCACCTCTCGACAAATACTCTGGGAACGCAGTTCGACCAGAAGGTCTTTAACCCGGGCTGGAATGGTGAATGGAAATCAGCCGCGCAAACCAGCGCTGACGGATATAGCGTGGAAATGGTTATACCATTCAAGACCTTTGAAGTGAGCACTCCGGTTACGGGCACAAAGTGGGCGCTTAACCTTACTCGAAATCGCACAACGTCAGGCGCAATGGAATACCTTACATGGGCCGTGCCCTACGGCACTTTTCACAGCCCTGACAGGTTCGGAACCATAGTATTTAACTAAGGGATCGGTTATGACTTCAAAAGAACGTGTACTTATGGCAATAGCTCATAATGAGCCTGACAGAGTCCCAATTGACTACTTGGCGAATGCGGGTATCGACAGCAGACTCAAAGAGCACTTCAACCTTTCAATAGATGACACAGAGGGTCTATTGCAAGCGCTCAGCGTGGATTTCCGATATCTGAGCGCACCATACATCGGGCCGCGTCTGCATCCTGAAGTGCCTGGGCGCAGAGTCGATCCATGTCTGGGTATCCGCACGAAGTGGATAGAACACGAGAGCGGCGGATACTGGGACTACTGCGATTTCCCTCTGCAATATGCGTCTGTCGAAGAGGTGGCGAAATGGCCGATGCCCTCGCCGGACGACTTCGATTACTCGTATATCCGTGATGCTTGCGGACAGCATCAAGGCAAGTGTGTAACATTGAGTTACCACCCTGACGTAATCAACTCCACAGGTATGATCCGGACTATGGAACAGACTCTGGTCGACCTTATGACAGACGATGAGGCCGGTCTTCTATATACCGACAGGAGATTAGAGATATATCTCGAGATAATCCGTAGATCGTTTGAGGCAGCCGAAGGCGACATAGATATGATTTATCTGGGCGATGATCTCGGAACACAAAACTCGCAACTTATCAGCCTGGAGCTGTTTCGCAAACACATTCGCCCGCGCCACCAGCCGTTTATCGATGTGGCGAAGGCATATGGGGCAAAAGTGATGTTGCACAGCTGCGGATCGAGCAGTTGGGCTTTTGAAGACTTTATCGAGATGGGAGTGGATGTCGTCGATACACTTCAGCCGGAGGCCGCGAATATGGCTCCCGAGTATCTGAAAGAGAAATTCGGCTCTCGACTTGCATTCCATGGCTGCATCAGCACTGCAGGACCGGTGGCTTATGGAAGCGTTGAGGATGTTGTAGATAATTGCAAACACACACTGGAAATTATGATGCCGGGAGGAGACTATTGCTTCGCTCCGACTCACGCATTACAGGATAACTCGCCAACGGATAATGTGGTTGCAATGTACGAAACCGCTCAATCAGTCGGACGGTATAGGCGAAACCACTACTGAAGTCGCCAAGGCTATTCCTCTGCGCTCAGGGTAGTCTATCTCACCCATGGAACCCTCTTCAGCCGGTGCGGTGGCGCAGTAGAAGTGATATAGCACGCCATCGCAGGAAACCATCGATGGTTTGGCTGCATGTGTCGAGTCTACCTCACCCGGTAAGCCGACATCGATTAGCACACCATTACGCGAGATAACAGAAGGTTTGTGGGCATGAGTTGAATCTATCTCACCCGGCGATCCGATATCGATCATCGGCTTATCGATTTTCTCCCAATGAATAAGATCGTCTGAAAGAGCAGCGCACTCGCGGGCATGACCATCTGAGGCCAGACCGAAATAGAACATAACCCACTTGTCTTCCATCCTTAGCACACAGGGGTCAGATGCAAATATCTCATCGGGTGAACCTGGGCCACCGTTGGCGAGCACCGGGTGATTTGCTGCTCTTGTCCAGCGCTTCAAGTCTGGTGAAGTGACCAGACCTGTCTGCTCATTCCATGGATGTTGAATACGCTGCTTGGCATTGTAAAACATATAATAGACGCCGTCATGTTCGAGGATGCACGACTTATACAGCCCGCCTCTCTCCCAATCACCCGCATCAGGATCATCGCAATGAAGAAACGGATCGTCGAGCTGCCAGTTTCGCAGGTCATCGCTCCAGCAAAGACCGATAGAGGCCGAGCCTTCCTCCATACCCGGATTAGGATAGGCATGATATGTGCCCAGGAACCTGCCCTCGACCTGCCTCAGACTGCCGTCACCAAACAGATCATTGTCACGCAATATCCACGTAAGAGCGACGTTATACTCTGTTGGCGAACCGGCAGGGCCACGGTCGATTATCATGCCCTCGTTTGTCCAGTTGAGAAGATCGTAGCTGGTGGCAAGGCCGGTCCTGTAGCCGATTGAGTCCCAGCCGATAAATGTCATATAGTATTTATCGCCCCATTTGAAGACATACGGCGCGTCAACGAAGTGGCTGTCGAATCTGCCCGGAACGAGAGACGGCTCGACTACCAGCCTGCCTGTTTTATATGGTGTGCATAGATTGTCTGATATCATCGAAATCTCCTGCCGTCCTGCTAATATATTCGCGGCAACAAACATACGAAGTCCCCTTCGGGGACTAAACAGCAGATTCCTCGACTAATCCGAATTGCAGCTACATTAATAAAATTGAACTGCAATTCGGATTATAGCTCCAAAGAAAACTATGTGCGAATGACAAACAAACGGTTCGCATACAGATGTTTTTCTAATCGAAACAAGTAGGCAACCCCTACTAGGGGCTCGGAATGACTAAGTCAAAATCATTCGCGGTTCCGCAGTCTGTTTTCGCAATCGAAATTGCGGGATTTTTGTTTCGGACGCGATCAGATATCGCATCCGAACAATAATCTATTACGGTTATCGCTCTCTATCCCGGCACGTATACGCTGATGCGCGTCCCCTCGCCTGGTTCGGATTCTATCTGGACGTCGCCGCGCACACTCGCTGCGCGGTCTTTCATGGTCCTCAGGCCAAAACCCTGGCGGCTTGCCGGGTCATCCAGCACTGCTTTCTCATCGAAACCGCAGCCGTCATCTGAAATTACGCAGTGAACCCCGCCATCGCCCGTCCGCGCCAGGTTTACATCCACCCGTGTAGCGTCTGAATGCTTGACCGAGTTGGTGAGAGCCTCCTGTATGATCCGCAAGAGCACCAGCCGAGACGATGGCGCAAGGTCTATACTGCCTGCTTCTTTTATGTTGGCCGTAAGACCTGTGCGGTCGGCAAAACGGGTTATATACTTCCGAATGAGCTTGCTCAGAGGCTCGTTTTCTATCTCAGCGGGGCGCAGATGATGAACGTAATCGCGCATCTCATCCAGCGCTGAGCGCAGGTCCTCCATCTCTTGAGAAATAATCTTGCCGGCCTCCTCGGGGTCCTTGCGGACCAGTCTCTCGCACAGTTCCAGTGTCAGAATGCAGTTGACTAGAGAATGGCCGACACCGTCGTGAATCTCACGCGCGATACGGTTTCGCTCCTGCGAAAGTGTGAGCTGTTCGTTGAGGCTGGATATCTCATCCGATAGCCTGCCCCTGGCTATAGATATCTGTCTGGTGAGCAGGCTAGCCAAAAACAAGAACAGAAGCCTGATGCCTACAATCTCGATTATCTGCCAATCCCAGGCGCTGAATCGAGGGATGGTAGCGCCTATATATGAGATCAAAACAAGTGGAGCGATAAGCTCGATAGTGCCGATGCGCGGGTCCATAGCTCCGGCGATAAGCATGAAATAGTAAAAGAGCCATAACTCGCTCTTGACCCCTCCGGTGCATCGAATCGTGAGGGCGAGAAGAACTGCGTCTAATATGGGCATGTATCGGAGCACGCGAGCATTGGGACGCGCCAGAGCGATCTTGGCGCGGTAGATCATCATTGCTGCGATCAGTCCCAGGAGGATATAGCCATATCGGCTGTCTACGGGCAGATGTCGGCGAGTTTCGGCAAACTGCAGCCATACCACTGCAAAGAGCAGGGCCGGCCAGATTACCTTGAGCGCCACGACCTCCGGGCTTTGTCTTGTTTTGCGCATATAACTACCCGATTCCTCAATTCCAATATGCTGAGCACCATGCGACTGAAGTCACGGCCACAAAAACACGAAGTGTCCCTTCGGACACTAGGAAAATGGGAGAGCAAATCGTTAACCGTGATTTACTTAGTTAGTAATTCGCCGTGACAGGCAGCCCCTCCTGTAGATAAAATTTGATATTATAGTTGTGTGATGATAAATGATTTGCGCAAATCGGTAAGCGGGCTTGGACTGGCGGCTTTGGGAGTGGCTTCGGCAATTGATGAGGTACATACATCTTTTGCATGGGCCAAGTCGGTTGTGACTACTGCTATATGCTATATGCCGCCGGAGAGGACTGTTTCAGACGATGGTCCTCGCGGGTTGGTGGCACGGATCGCTCGAGGTGCGGACTACCATGATGTCCTGCGAACCAAGCTTGCATATCTGGTCGATCAAATAAAGACTGAACATCCCGCTGCACAAACACAAATATGCGTTGACACATCTCCACTGCCGGAAAGAAAGCTGGCATTACTAAGTGGAATAGCCAGCCGGGCTAAGAATGCAAATGTGTTTGTCGAGGGCTGTGGCTCTTACGCCGCACTTGGTGAGATAGTGACCGATATCACGCTGCCCACAACTGAGCCCTGCGAGACCGACCTCTGCGATTCATGTAATGAGTGCATGCGCGCATGTCCTATGAAAGCGATAATTGCGCCGGGTGTGATTGACAGAGGCAGGTGTCTGTCGGCGGTCACTCAGTCGGGCGGGATAATACCGGTCGAGATCAGGAAGGCTATGGGCAACAGTATCTACGGATGCGACAGATGTCAGGAGGTCTGCCCGCATAATGCAGGTGTTAAGGCATCTGCCCCTGAATTCGCTGAAGATATGTTTCCTAGAGCTAATCCTGAGCTGATTCCGCTAATCAGCATGAGTTCAAGAGACTTCCGAGAGAGAGTGAAGAGATCATCAATAGGCTGGATCGGGCGCACTCGGATCAGGCGTAATGCTATAATCGCCGCAGGAAATCTTGGATGCGAAGAGTCTATATCGGCTCTGGAAAAAGTCTTGGATGGCGAGAGCGCAATCCTGCGTGAATATGCGAAGTGGTCACTGCAAAAGATTGCCGGGTCAGGATCCGGAAATCCTGACCCCGAATGAGATGGTAAATCTACAGCACGTAGCGAAAACTGATGCCGTGCCTGATCATACCACACTCTTCATAAAAACAATGTGCGCCTGTCCGGGCTGCATTTGATGTGAGAGAGAGCTTGTAGCAGCCATTCTGGACGGCAAGCTCCCTGGCATACTCAAGCATGGCACGTCCAACGCCCTTTCTCCGATATGCGCTGTCGACAACGATATTCTCAAGCACTGCCGCCATACGTCCGTGATGGGTCATATTAGGAAGAAGATAGAGCACGAAAGTGCCGACTACGTTGCCGTCATCCGCTGCCACATATACCGCGCAATCAGCACACTTTTGCATTGTCTCAAAACCGCGGCACAGTTCATCATATGAAGTGCCGTCATCCATCAACTGCTCATACAAATGCTGCAAAGCATGCAGATCAGCAGGCTCACATTCTCTTATAATCAGGCTCATATTTCGGTCCTTATGCTGCATATACGGGATTAAAACCCCGGACCATCAGACAAATTTATTATGTGGTATGTGGTATTTTGTATTTGATATTTACATCTGACATTACCGGCTTGTATTCCCCCTCACCCCAACCCTCTCCCGCCAAGGGGGAGAGGGAGAAGTGATAATGCATATCGTTTGCCGTAACTTACTTAGATAACGCCGCGCTTAAGTAAATAATCAATATAAATTACTCAATCACAAATACTTTGTTTTGCCCTGTTTCTTGAGCTCGTCGAGCAGGGCCTTGATATCTTGAGAACGGCCGCTGGGAAGGATAAGCACGGCATCACCCGTATCTACAATCACCATATTGTCCAGCCCCACTGTCGCAATCAGGCGCTCTGAATGGATCAGGCAATTGTGTGTATCCACACCTACATGATCGCCTACTACTGCATTGCCGTCCTCGTCCTTGTCCGTGATCTCATAAAGAGATGTCCAACTCCCCAGATCGCTCCAGCCTATGGAGGCAGGTATGACGGTGATATTGGGCGCATGTTCGAGTATGGCATAGTCGACTGAGATGCTCGGAAATGCGTCATATATCTCATCGAAGACTTTGGATTCGTCGGGTGTGCCAATAGCGCCGTCATAGCGGATCAGCAGCTTGTAGATATCAGGGGCATGGTCTCGATAGAGGTCCATAATGGTCTTTGCTGACCATATGAACATACCGCTGTTCCAGACATAGTGCCAGCTCGACACATATTCTTCCGCCGTCTTTAGATCCGGCTTCTCCTTGAAGCTCATTGCCGGGTGTACATCCACATCATCGATAGTTCGTTTTGACTCGGCCATCTGGATATAGCCGTAGCCGGTCGCAGGGGAAGTCGGCTTGATCCCTATTGTGACCACGTTCGGCCCTTCGGATGCCACCTGCTCTGCCACTTCAAGCAGTCTTCGGAAATGCTTCTCCTTGGTAATAATGTGGTCGGCAGGAGTGACCAGTATTACCGCGTTAGGGTCCTTGCGGCTGATGAGCGTTGCGATTACGCCTATTGCAGGGGCGGTGTTCTTACCCATAGGCTCCCCGACATATCTGCCCTCGGCAAGCCACGGCAACTGTTCCTTGACGATATTCTCATGCGATCTGCCTGCGATTACGTAGACATTGTCTTTTTCTACGAGCGGGTCCAGGCGCCTGACGGTCTCCTGCAGAAGAGTATTGTCACCATAAAGCTTGTGAAATTGTTTGGGTTTATCCTGACGCGAACTCGGCCACAACCTCGTGCCCGATCCGCCTGCTATTATTGCAGCGTACATATTTCCCTCCTGGTAATACCTAAGTTAATAGTTGGAGGTTTAGCAGGAAATCCTTACCCCGCGACAAAACCAACCTCCGCACCCTATATATATACTTTTTGGCCATTCTTCTCAATCCTCCTCTTGCCTAAAAATACCCATTAAACAATGCATGTCCGTTTCAACTGGGTAAAGAGATATGAACTATGGATAGACACAGCAATCAACATAATATGGACAAGCTTCCAAACAACGAGCGCGAGATACTTTTGCGCAAGGCTGTTGATGAGTTTCCTGATAATCTGTTTACTGCACAAGTTGCAGATGGCGAGATTTGTTCATTATCTGTTGGTAGAGGCGTTGCGGCGCTCATAGGATATGATCCTGAAGAGTTGAGTTCCGATCCGGGACTGTGGCTGGACATAGTGCATCCTGCCGACGATAATCGCGTTCGAAAGGCATTTGCACGCATGGCTGTTAGTAGACCACTCAATGAAGTGTACCGCATATTCCACAAGACCGGGCAAATGAAATGGATCAGAGTCTCGGCTGTCGCGGCTAAAGACGCAGAGTTCTATCATGTAATGGGCATTGTCTCAGATGCCTCCGCTGAAATGCCCTCCGAACGGCTGATGCAATATAAGCAGCTTCTTGATCAGGCTCCGACACCTGTAAGCCTGCGCGCGTCCAATGGTCGGATGATCTATTGCAATCAAGCATATGCGACTTTGATCGGGTGTATGTCAGTAGAGGAAGCCATGCTCGTTGAGATAAAAGAGATCATACCGCAAGATGATATTGAATGGTTTGAACGGGACATATTGCCGAAAATGATGACCGAGCCATGGCAGGGCGAGCTGCGCCTGGTGCGCAAGGATGGTCAGATAAGAAATGTGAGTGTGTCTACAAATGCTCTTTACGTGTCTGACAACGAACCGATAGGTTTCTATGCGGTTCTTACGGATATAACACAGAGAAAGCTTACTGAGCAAGCTTTGCGCGAAAGTGAAGAAAAATACCGCAATCTGGTAGAGCGTTCCAGTGATGGAATAGTCGTCGTGCAGGATTTAGTATATAAATTTGTGAATGAACGCTTTGCCGAGATGGTTGGCTACTCTGTAGAGCAACTAATCGGCGACGAATTCGTTCATTGCATAACCTCCGAAGATGCTGCCACACTGCGAGACCGTTATGCGCGGAGGATGGCGGACGAGAAGATCCCTCAGATATATGAAGTGCAACTGACAAGCTCAGATGGCAGCAAAGTCGATGTTGAAGTAAATGCCGGATTGATAACTTACGAAGGCAAACCAGCCGATCTGGTAATATTCAGAGACATCACACAAAGAAAACACGACGAGCAGGCTCTGCGGGAGAGTGAAGAAAAATACCGAAATCTGGTTGAACGCTCAAATGACGGGATCGCTGTCATTCAAGATTATGTTGTTAAGTTTACAAACGAACGGTTCGCCCAGATGCTTGGCTACTCTGTGGAGGAACTAATCGGCATAGAGTTTACCCATAGCCTTACCTCTAAAAACATTGCCATTCTGCAAGACCGATATGCGCGGAGGATGGAGGGCGAAAGCGTTCCTCAAATATATGAAGTGCAATTGGCGGCGGCAGATGGAAGCAAGATTGACCTTGAAGTTAACGCAGGCCTGATAACTTATGAAGGCAAACCTGCCGATCTGGTCCTTTTCAGAGACATCACACAAAGAAAACGTGATGAAGAGGCTCTTCGAGAAAGTGAAGATAAACTCCGTAACCTTGTAGAAAATATAGACGCGGTTATACTGCGAATAAGTGCCGATATGCGAATATTGACAATTGGCGGGCAGATCAACAACTGGACCGGGCTCTCCAGAGAAGAATTAATAGGCAATAGTGATATATGGGCAAGCTTTCTCTCCAGGCAAGACGTGGAAAAATTGCGCAAGACCATAATCAAGGCAAGCGAAAAGAAGACTTCGGAAACCGTAGAATTCAAAATAAATAATCCTGCAGGTCACGAACGCTGGGTCAGAGGACAAATTACACCCAGGTTTGACGCCGAAGGCAATCTACTCTACTTTGATGGTGTAGGGCTGGATATCACCGAACAGGTGGAAGCAGTTGAGTATGAAACAAGGCATGCCCATCTCATAGCGGCTCTTGTTGACATGAGCCAGGTGTTCATTTCGACGCTGGATATAAACAAGATCATATCTACTGCAGTCAAATTAACGGCAAGTCAACTTAATTGCGTGTGCTCAATGCTGGAACTCGACCATGATACAGGGCTCTTGCATCATCTGGGGATTTACAGCGCAGACAAAGATCTCGAAAGCAAAGTGCACGATGCTTTTGAAGAGATCGGAATTACAATCCGTGATATATTTAGCGAAGGAGAGTTTCGACCGGAAATTTTTCCCGATCTTATGCTGAAATCACCAAAGACTGTAGAATTTGCGCAAAGAACAGGCATAAAATCTCCGATGTCCGTCCCCATATATGTTGAAGGAGAGTTGTTCGGTGTATTCGCCAGCAGCCGAACAAAGGCTGAGAGGCCGTTTGATGATGAAGACTTCTGGTTTATGAGCGAGGTTGCAAGCCATGCGTCGGCAGCCCTTACCAATGCCGCGCTTTACAAAAGACAAACGAGAATTGCAGAGACACTTCAGCGCAGCCTCATACCGGAAGGAATCAGCATGCCCGGTCAGGATACGGCCACCTCATATCTCCCTGCCAAGGGCGACGTAGAGGTCGGGGGAGATTTCTTTGACATTATCGACTTTGGAGACGTAGGGGTAGGCGTAATCGTGGGTGATGTGTCGGGAAAAGGGCTGGATGCGGCTATACACACGGCTGAGGCAAAGTATATGCTCAGAGGGTTCGCAAGGCAAAATCCCGACCCCGGTTTTGTGATGACAAATCTCAACTATGCGCTCTGGACATATATGAGCGAGTTCACATTCGTAACCATGTTCTACGCCCTGATCGATCCAAAAAGATGCCTCATGAAATACGTAAATGCCGGGCATGAATGCCCATTGATACTCTGCCGCAATACGCGCCGCATTCGCGAGATATGTCCTAATGGAATCATTCTGGGCATCGAACGCAACGCCGATTATAACACCACTCAGATACACCTCGGCAGCGATGAATTTCTATTCTGTTACACGGACGGATTGATAGATACTCCGTACGATGGAGATCGATTTGGTTACGATCGCCTGATTGAAGCGGTAAAACGTGCGCCGTGCACAACCGCGCAGGAATTGCTTGACTATGTAGCCGGTACTGTGCAGGAAAGGTCCGGAGGCGCGCAAACCGATGATCAGGTCGTTGTTGTAGTGCGAACATGTAGATAGCCTCAACTGATAACCCCTTTCCCTGAAGAGGACTAACCACACAAAAAGAGTAACATGTCCCTAAGAATTGTTATGCGAGTTGAATAATGAAGAAAGCGCCGATTTGGACACTGCTGATAGAACGAGGGCTGGTAGAGGACAGAAAAACAGCCCAGATGTGGGTGATGACCGGGAATGTCTATGCCAATGGAATGAGAATAGACAAGCCCGGCCAGCTTGTTAAGATCACAGATGATATAGTTGTAAAAGGTATAGACCAGAGATACGTCGGAAAGGGCGGTCTTAAGCTCGAAGGGGCTTTGAGCGATTTTCATGTGGATGTAAGCGGCGTAGTAGCAATAGACGCCGGAGCCTCTACAGGAGGATTCACGGATTGTCTGCTCCAGCATGGAGCTCAAAAAGTCTATGCGGTGGATGTCGGGTTTGGGCGGCTTGCGGGCAAGCTGCAAGTGGACCCAAGGGTGGTTGCGATGGAGAAAGTGAACATCAGCGATCCCCCGCTCAAAGACCTTGACCCAAGGCCGAGCCTGGCGACAGTGGACCTGTCATACCTGTCACTCAAAAAGGCCATACCTATCTTTGCCGAAATCTTGTATGGGCATGGAGACCTAATCTGCCTGGTAAAGCCACTCTTTGAAGTGGCGGACAGCAATATCCGCAGAACGGGCGTAATCGATGACCCGGATATTTACAGAGAGCTTTTGCGAGACCTCGCGGACTATGTAAATGGCCTGGACTATTGCGTCACGGGTATCTCTCACAGCCATGTAACAGGCAACAAGGGTGCTCGCGAATTCTTCATTATGGTCTCCCTGAACCCTGATATATGCCAAAACACGCGGTTGACTGAAACTGAGATTGATGAGAGTATAGATAACGCTGTAAACGAGGTCTTAAAGCTCGAGATATTTAGTAAGTAGGCTGGAGACGATGTCATTTCAAAAGAAGCTGGATATTCTAAATAGTAAACTTAGCCACAGTCTGAAAGCGGCAGTCGGACCGATTGAGCGGTTTAGATCGGAAACTGAGTTTGCCGCTGCTTTCGCCAAGGCTTTAGGTAAAAGCGAGTGGGAGGCGCTTATAGCCGAGGCCGTAGAGCACGTTGAGAAGGCTCTAGCATCAGACGGAGGCTTCGATCCCGGCAAGGTCGTCGGTGAAGCGGAGCAGATTATGGCTCCAATCGGCAAAACAGCCAAAGGCTATACTATGCACCTGTGCGGTCATGCGCACATTGATATGAACTACCTGTGGGACTGGCCGGAGACTGTAAGTGTGGCGCGCGATACGTTTACAACCGTAAACACCCTGATGGATGAATTTCCCGACTTTCATTTCTCGCAGAGCCAGGCGGCCTTATATATTGCGATGGAGCGCTACTGCCCAAAGATATTCGAGATGATAAAGAGGCGCGTAAAGGAAGGCCGGTGGGAAGTGACGGCAAGCTCTTGGGTAGAAAGCGACAGGAATCTGGTCTCGGGTGAATCGTTGTGCCGGCAGTTGCTCTATACTCGCAGCTACTTCAAAGAAACATTCGGCTTTGAGCCTGAGCATGTGAAAATCGACTGGTCGCCGGATACATTCGGCCAGGCGTGGAGCGTTCCGTCGATCCTCTGCCGCGGCGGTATCAGCCGGTGCTATATATTCCGAACAGGCCCCGGACCATGTCTCTTCAAATGGCGCTCGCCCGATGGCTCTGAGATCACCGTATTCCATGAGAAAGATGTCTCGTACAGCGGCGACCTCGACACGGCTGTAATTGTCCCGCTCTTTGCAAAATATGTAAGCGACACCGGACTAAAGGACTATCTGTATGTTTACGGTGTGGGCGATCATGGCGGAGGGCCGACCAGGCGCGACCTCCGCAAATATATGGAGATTAAAGACTGGCCTATATTCCCAACGGTTAAGCTGAGCACATATGACACATACTTCAGCGCGATAGAGAACGCCAAACCCGATCTGCCGGTTGTTGATGCCGATCTCAATTTTACGTTTGAGGGCTGCTACACATCCCAGAGTAATATCAAGCGCGCCAACCGGATCAGCGAAATTATATTGCCTGAGGCTGAGACTGCGTCCGTAATTGCCGGGGCATTTTGCGATGTGGACTACCCTTCCGAAAACCTGCGTACCGCTTGGCGAAACGCACTCTTTAACCAGTTTCACGACGTATTGCCCGGTTCCGGCATTCATGCTACTTATGAGTATTCGCAGGGGCTCTTTCAGGATATAAGGGCTGTGGCCGACAATGCCCGGACAAATGCTCTGCGTGAGCTTGCCAAACAGATCGACACATCATTTGTAGATATCGGCTATGACGGCTCTGGTTTGGGCGACGGTCTGGGTGCGGGAGCGGGCGACCCGGTCATACAAGGAGGAGTAAGCTCGCGCGGGGCGGGTTCTCCCGGCGCTGAGCCTATTATTGTCTACAATGCAAAGCCATGGCCTCGGTCGGAAGTTGTCTTTGTAAGGGTATGGGACAAACCGCTCAAGGACGAGAATGTGGTCGTGCGGGACTCGGGCGGAAATGAGATGCGCGGGCAGGTGATCGAGAGGGGCTGGTTCCGCCATCACGATTTTGTGACTATCGCGTTCAAGGCAAATGTGCCTGCTCTTGGTTACAAGACCTATGCGATTTATGACTATATGTTGCTCGGTAATGAAGAGATAGTTCATGACTTACCGTCAGCTAACGATGAGGCAAAGATTAACAAGTATTTGCCTGAGGGGACGGAGAGCACGATTATCGAGCTCAGTGATGGTACTATTATGGAAAACGAGCACCTGAGGGTCGAGATCGATCTGGCTACAGGTGCGATCAAGCATATGATCGATAAGAGCACCGGGTTCGATTACGTGCCCGAGGGAAAGCTCATGGGCCTTCTGGAAATCTGCAATGAGGCTCACAGGGGCGCGTCCGCTTGGACCATAGGACAGTTTACGAAAATTACTCCGCTCGCAAACGGCCAGACTAAAGTCACACAGCGCGGACCTAACCGTGTGTGCATGAAGACAGAGCATACTTACGGCGGCTCGCGGATCAGTGTAGAGATCGGGCTGAATACTGATTCCAGGATGGTAGATTTTAACATAGAGTCGAGGTGGGCCGAGATATGCACCCCACAGACCGGCGTTACGATGCTGCGCGCAAGCTTCCCTGTGAATGTGACTGACGGCATACCGACATACGAGATACCATTCGGCAGCCAGAGGCGGGTTCAGAGCGTTCAGGAAATACCGGCTCATAAGTGGGCTGACCTCTCCGACGAAAAACATGGGATCACGCTGGTCAACGACTGCAAATATGGTCACTCGTGCGTCGATGATACACTGCGCCTCACTCTTATCAGAACTACTTATGACCCTGACCCGATTCCGGAAGTAGGCGACCATAAGATAAGATTCGGCGTAATTGCTCACCAGGGGCCATGCGATGTAACGCAGGCCACACGCGCCAGCGAAGAGTTTAACTCTTATATGTCGATTATCAGTGAGACTGTCCATGGCGGTGAGCTGCCATCCGAAAAGAGTTTTGCCCAAGTGCTGACTCCGAATGTGTTTGTTTCGGCAATTAAAAAAGTCGAAGACTCAGATGGGCTTGTGATTCGACTCTTCGAAGTAGAAGGAAAAGATACCGAGGCAAAAATCAGACTGAGCGATATCATCAAGCAGGGCACGCGGGCTGTGGAAACCGATATACTCGAACGTCCGCTGGAAAAAAACACGGCGAAATTGGAGGGCGATATTCTCAGCGTATACACTCCAAAATATGGGCAGGTAACTGTAAAGCTGAGTTAACCTGCCCAATAACACGATGCATACTAATCTGTTGAGTTAGTCTTGCCCAGAACACGGTTTATCACGTCCAGCACGCTCTGGTTCGTCTCCTTGCTGGATGCCTGCACCAGTGCGTTGCGAGCCTCGGAGCTGGTTTTGTACGTGCCCAATGCCTCGGCAGCCACTGTACGCATATTAAACAAAGGGTCTTTATTTAAAATATCGATAAGGCACGGCACCCCGCGTTCATCTCCGCTAATACTGATTACATAGCAGCATTGAAATCGCAGATTTACGGTGCGAGAAGTATCATTAATTACTGAGATTGCCCGGCTGATAATAGACCAGCGGGCATTGGAATCGCTCTCTTTGGCTTTCCGGCCAAGGGCGCGCATAGCGGAGAATTTTTGATATCCGGGTTCGGGTTTCTCTATCCGCTCCAGGAATGTCTCCACCGATGTGCTCTTTATCTGCTCAGATGTATACTCAGCATCGCCTTCGGCCAGACAGCGATTAATCACCTCAAGTGCATTTTTGTCAGTTTCCTGCCTGGAGGCTTGAGTTAAAGCATTTCGAGCTGCCGTGTTATGCCGAAAGCTCCCCAGAGCTTCAGCCGCCACTGAGCGCATAGTAGGCGATAAGTCTTTGAGTAAAACATACGCCAGGTTCGGCACCCAGGCTTCATCACCGCTGAGGCTGATCACATAGCAGCATTGAAATCGCTGATTTATAGAGCGGGTGGTGTCATACATAGCTGATGTGACAAGACTGAGTATGTTCCAGCGATTCTTTTGATCGCTCAGCTTTGCCTTCTTGGCGAGAGCATTCATCGCGGCAAATCTCTGATATCCCGGCTCAGGGTTCGCCATCCATTCCAGAAAATTCTCCGCTGGTGTGCTTTGAATATCATCCGGTGTGTAGTTCAGATCACCATCCTGCGCAGCCAAGAGCGCACAAGAAGACGAACTCAGGGCTGTGATCAGACAAAACGCAACAACTACAATATGGCAGGCACAACGCATAATTAATACCTCCTTAGACGACAGACATAAATATTACGTTATTATACCTCATATTAACCAACAACAAGGCGTTATCTTGCCTATATACGACTAATTATTATATATTTTTTGAATTGCTGCATAGCGTAATATAGCACATGACATAAAAAAAAGCTCCAAGTAAACAACAAAACTGCTATTTATGGCGTCATATATTATGGGAGATAGCTGTGAACGACCGAATGACACAAATTTTTGATTTGAACAGGACGGGCAGGCTGCGCAAGAAAGATGACGCCATTGAAATATGGCTGCGGGCAGTGCATGATAAATACGCCCAGTCGCTGTTTCGCTATGCGCTGGCTCTTACCGGCTCAATTGAAGACGCGCAGGACGCCGTGCAGGAAGTTTTCGCACGGATCGCAAAAGGCTGGAAGCGCTTTGGAGAGGTACGCAATGTGAACGCATATCTCTTCTCCGCCACACGCAACGCCGCATACAGCATTCTCAGGCGAAGGAAACGCTCTGAATCGCTGCACGATGCTATTTGCACAGACCTGGCGACTGCATGCGTGCCACAGGACAGGCGCACATCAGCCACTATCATATCAATTCGTGATGCGTTCTCTGACTTGAGTGTGGAGCAGCGCGAGGTCATTGTGCTGAGGATCCTTCATCAGATGACGTTCAAAGAGATAGCCGAGATGGTGGGAGTGTCGGCCAACACTATATATGCCAGATATCGACTTGGAATTGAGAGAATAAGGCATGTACTGGATATAGCGGAATAAACAACAGGGCGCCGGCACTGACGGCGCCCCGTCTTATTGTTGGCAATAACGGTGCACGCTATTAAGTTTTAGAACCGATACCCGAGTTGGACAGTAGACAGGCCATCCTGGCCGGTATGACTGCCCGCGATGAACCTGAACTGACCAAACAACTGGTTCGTGAGATCGATCCCAAACCCTCCAGTCCATCCGAAATTTGCTCCCTCATCAATGAGCATCTCGGGGATATCGTCCGTAGCAGCCAGAACCCCGACGCCCAGGTTCGTGAATATTCTATAAGGACCAAAGTGCCCGTATCGCTTATAATTGAACATCACCGGCACGAGTGAAACGTCCTTGTCGGCGTTAGTCTTGATACCGATCCAATCGCCGGAGAGCCCAAACGCAGCATTGTCGCCGAATGCGTCCGATGCAGGTCCATACCATGCTATGCCGACCATAGGGCTGGTTGAATTTTCCACATCGCCATTGACCGAAAACGACGCGCCTACTGTCAGCGAGTACTCAAAACCAAGCGACTCGGGCGTGATAATCTGAGCACATATCATACCCGGCGCGGCGAACATCCCCGCACACAGCGCCAAGTAAAGCCACCCTTTCATCTCCGCATGCCCTCCAATCGATCAGCGATATGCAGGCCGCTAACACGTACTTCTTACCTATATAAGCGCCGCTTGAAACGTGTCAGATCGTCCGTTCCATCCTGAAATCATGGCCGTCATCGGACTCTTCCAGGGCAAGTCGAGCAAGTGGAAACGGCTGCAGGGCGCGCTCTAATATGCCGTGGACTTTGGCGAGGAGCACGCCGTAGTTGGTCATTGGCACTCCGGCTTCGGAGGCTACCCGTTGGCGATATCGCATCTCGCGGGGGTTTAGCATGCAGCCGCCACAGTGGACGATAAGGTCATAGCTGTCCACATCAGGCGGAAAGTCTTTGCCCGAAGCAAAGCCGAAGTCCAGCTCACCGCCTACCATCTGCCTCAGCCACCTTGGGATCTGCACTTTGCCGATATCGTCAGCCTGCTGGTGATGGGTGCAGCCCTCGGATATAAGCACGCGGCTGCCAATCTTGAGATAATCTATCGCACGAGCACCCTCGACAAAACCAGCCAAATCACCCTTATACCTGGCCATGAGGATAGAAAAACTGGTCATCCAGATATCCTTGGGTGTATCGGCGTCCACTTTGAGGAATACCTGGGAGTCGGTAATAACAAGCTTGGGTTTGCGCCCGAGGCTCCGCAGGCACTCGTACAGCTCGCGTTCTTTCACCGTGACAGCTATGGCGTCATGATCGAGAGCGTCACGGATGGTCATCACCTGCGGCAATATCAGCCTACCCTTTGGCGCAGCCTTGTCTATCGGGACCACCAGCACGACTATGTCCCCACCGGTGATCAGGTCGCCGATTATAGTCGGTTCGGAAATCGCGATTGGCGAGATTTGCACCAGTGCGCCCTTTAGCTGCTCGATACCCTCGCGTGTGGCTGCGCTGACGGGCACAAACATGGCGCTGCGGCCAGTCGCCCATTTCTTTACGGAGGAAAAGTCTGGGGTGATATCTGTCTTGTTGGCGCAGATGACCAGCGGGACGTCGCGATCTTTGATACGCCGGACTATATCCTCTTCCCACTCTCCGGGCTGGGTGCCACTCTCGATAATCAGCACGGCTAGATCAGTATTTTCGAGCACGCGAAGGGTCTTTTCGACACGCTTTTTGCCCAGGTCACCGACATCGTCTATACCGGCTGTGTCGGTCACAACCACAGGACCTATTGGAAGTATCTCCATAGACTTGGAGACGGGATCGGTCGTGGTACCTGCGACATCGGATACAATCGCCAGAGACTGGTTGGTAAGAGCGTTTATCAGGCTGGATTTGCCTGAGTTGCGCCTGCCGAATATGGATATGTGGACCCTCTCGCCTGAAGGGGTCTGGTTTAGACTGGTCATGGCTTGTCCTCGAAATACCTTTACTACATTCTATTGTAGCACGTTTGCGATTTCGGGATCGGCCAAGTCGAGAACTAACAAGACCTGATAGTATTCCAATTTTTGCACTTTCATTAGTGGCTTCGTGCTGAAGGTGTGGCGACTGCAATAAGTCCCGCACGCTGCCATGTGCCTGGGCCTTCCGGCATAATATACTTATCATAATACTCGCACATATCGGCGAACTCTGACAGGAGATTATGGTCAGAAGTAATACGTTTTACAGCTTCATCGCCACATAGGCAGGCAAGTGAACCGATTCCTCCGAGCCTGGTGATTTCCATATGCTGTGATTCTAGGACGGTTCTTAATTCATCAGGCAGAAATGCTTTCATGGTTCCGAGATAGCCCATTGTGCAGCCTTTCGACAATATTGCATTTTCAGGAAATTGATCCTGATGCCATAATCCGTTTTCAAGCATCTCTTTTACTGCCGGTATAAAGCGGCTGAACGAATTGATACTTGTTCTGATCCAACCCGGTATCATAGCTGCGCGATTCGACACGGATATAATAAGTACTTTTCCTGTTACCCGACATGCTTCTGCTAAAGCTCTATTCGCATCTGAACCGCAAAAAGAAATCGCACCGTCCATGTTGATAACCAGATCAAATGATCGATCTGCATATGGTAGATTATTTGAATTGGCTTCAACAAACTCAATGTTCTTGATGCCATCGGCTTTCAATCTTGCTATCTCAAGCATTGCCGGCGAGAAATCAAGATGAGTAACCTTGAACCCTCGCCTCGCAAGGGGAATTGAAAATACACCCGTAGCTGCTCCAATATCGAGAATGCTTTTCACTCCATCAAGATGACGCTCAATCTCGCGCCAGCGCAACACTCGATTGATCGATTCATCCGCCATATCTGATTCTTCTTTAGATGCTTTAGCATCCCACCAGGATATTTCTCTATTGAAATCTGTTTGCATACTTGTGACTCCGATATGCGTTTGTGTAGTGAACTCATTCAGTTGGCGGCGCTATGCCGGAAGGATTCCGGCCAATGGGGACCGGAGAAAGATTCCCCGGCCCATCAAATCAAAGATAGCGGTTTTTAGGCTGTAGGTGGTTGCGGCTCAGAAGCAGGTGAGTTGTTTGACGCGCTTGCAAACATACCCATCACCGCTGCTGCCTTCGCCATTTCTTCCATACGCCAAAGATGAGGCGGATGAGTGGAGTATATTGTACGATACCGAACATATACCTCATGCTGATGGCGATGCCATTGAGCTATTGCTTCATTGATGTTCACACAAGGAGCAAGCTGAGCGCCGACAGACAGATTAGCCAAAGCCGTAAGGCATGCTGTCGGATCACCAGTGCAATACAGGCCGATTCTGTCGCATGTGAGCTCGCAGCGGCGTTTATACCACAACAACAACCATGGCAGCCATGCGCCGAACTCCGCAGTTTTTGACCAGAAATCCAGGTGCCCTGCTGCATGGTGGCCGATCTCATGACCGACAAGCCATGTCACCTGACGCATATCGCCCTTAAGCAGCAGCGAATCAATAGCTCCTGAGAGCAATACAACCATTCGCCTGCCTGCCAGCTTCATGGCAAAGGCGTTCCACAAACTATCTTGCATTACATAAACGACAGGTTGATTACAGCCAAGTTTTTCACAGCATGCACGGGCAGCCTCATATACACCCGGAATCTGGTTCTCACTTACCTCTATCGCGTTTGACTTAATATACGCCACCGCGAATAATTCAGCCAGAAAGCGGATCAGCACAATAAATCCGACTATCAGCAAAAACCCGCCGAAGCTGATAATGGTCCAAGCAATAAACAATACCCAAATCGGAATGGAACATACCATCAGCCACGTAAATGCCGACTTTTCTTTTGGATCACGCAGTTTATCGATCAGATTTGCCGAAACGTTCATATACAGACCCTCCCAAATCCTATTTTGATAAATATCATGAGTGATTCTTACAGCAAATGGGTCTGTATTCCTTCTTTATGGCTCAGCAGTTATAACAATGCGCCCAGACTCCAGTCCGTTTGAAGTCGCAGTTACATTTATAGAACCAGACTCGACATTACTTTGAACAATAGCGAGCAGCAAGCCGTTGAATACTTTTGCTCTGGAGCCTTTCGGGCTCTCATGGCTGCCGGGATCACCTGAACTCAGACCTATAAGCCTGCCTTGACCGGTGACCTGTATATCTATAAGACTGCCGGCAGTCGGGACAAAGATGTCGTCGCGGTCATAAATGCTTATGGTAACGAAGCTTACGTCCATGCCGTCGGCGGAGATGCTCGTGCGGTCGACGCTCATATGAATCTGTGCAGGCTCGCTCGCCGTTCTTGTCTCCTGTGTGCAGGCCACTTTGCCATCGATGATACCCTCAGCCATAAGCACTCCAGGCTCATACGGCACTTTCCACTCTATATGGCTGAGAGGCTTGCGCGGAATTTCACCCAGGGGCTTGCCGTTTAAGGAAAGGCGGACGCTGTCGCAGTTAGTGTAGCCCCAGACATCGATAACCTGACCCTCTTTGCCCGGCCATGTCCAGTGTGGAAAAATATGCACCATAGGCTCATCAGTCCACTCTTGCAGGAAATAATAGTATGTGTCCTTGGGGAAGCGGCATATGTCGAGGACGCCGAACTGGCTGGTGATTGTCGGCCAGCCTATTGTCTCACCGTAATACTCGAAGCCCGACCACATTGCGCCTCCGGCAAGCCAAGGGCGCTCGGCTATGTGAGTCCATTCTTTTTCGAACTGCGTGCAGAGATCATAGATGCTGGTGTATTTGCCGTCGCATTCGACAACCCGGCCATCTCCATATGTGACCTTGCTGACTATGCCGGATGGAATCTCTTCATAGACTCCGCGCGCGCCATGACCGGAAGAAAATTCGCTGATAAGCATCTTACGATCCGGGTAGAGCTGATGGTCACGGTCATCGATACCCATGCCCCCGCCGTTGTAGCCCATAATATCAGTTACAAACGCAAAGCCGTTCGCATTGGCGTCTGTGTTACCCTCACAGCCGAATGCCGTGGGACGGGTCGGGTCCTGCGCGTGAGCAACCTCGTTCAGGACTTTCAGGCAGTTGGTGAGGGTGTCATCTTCGCTGCCAGCCGTATTGGCCAGGCCCCAGCAGATTATGCTCGAGTGGTTGCGGTTACGGTGGATAAGGTCTATGAGCGCCGGGACGGGTGTCTTGGATTCTTCGAGGTATCTGGTCTCAGCCCACACGAGCATTCCAAGCCTGTCGCACGCCTCCATAAGTGACGGAGAGGCATCGTGATGCGACGAGCGCAGGAAGTTGCACCCCATCTGTTTCATTATCTCGATTGTCTTGTAGTTGACCCGGTCCGGCAGAGCCATACCGAGGCCGCCGCAGTCGGCATGGATGTCCATTCCCCTGAGCTGGATGTGCTCGCCATTTAGGAAGAAGCCCTTGTCCGGTGTAAACTCGAACCAGCGGATACCGAACTCGGTGGTATAGGTATCTACCTCTTCACCGGAGAGAATCACCTTTGACTGGACTGAATATAACGTCGGGTCATTTACTGACCACAGAGTCGGACTGTCTATATCTGCGTTCTGGTCGATGTCTATTGTCGACCCGGAAGATATGACGCCGTCACTCGACATTATCGTGATCGTGCTGCCGCTAGGATCGAGCAGGGTTGTCTGAAGGGTCACACGCTGTTCGGATTGAGTGTCATTTCTAAGAGTGGTCTTTGCATTTACAAGCGCATGTTGCTTATCGACCTTGGGTGTGGTGACGAACGTGCCCCATTTGTCCACATGCACGGGATTGGTGGATATCAGCCAGACGTGGCGGTATATCCCGCAGCCCTCATACCACCAGCCCTCATTGCCCGGATCAGTCACAATTTTTGTATTATCGACATCGATAAAGACACTGACAACTTCCGGCTTGCCGTCATGCTTTAGGGCATCAGTAATATCAATCACAAAACCGGTGTAGCCCCAAGGATGCGTATGGACTCTGGCGCCGTTGACCCAGACGGTGCTGTTTTTGAAGACACCCTCGAACTCTACATAGACCCTACGGCCGTCATCGGGGATGGAGGGAAGATATTTGCGATACCAGCCGGGACCTTTGGAAAGATAGCCGCCCCAGGAGTAGTTGTTACTATCTGGGGGGCCTTCGATGCTGTAGTCGTGAGGCAGGTCTACACTCTGCCAGTCTTTATCGTTGAAGTCGCGCTCGTTTGCGTCCTGGATGCAGCCTTTGTAAAACATCCAGTCTGAACTAATCCTGGTGCGTTGTCTGTCAGCCATTTTTATCACCTACTGCTTGATATCAGGCCGACATCACCTCAGCATAAAAGGCAGTGGCCTGTTCTATCTCACGCAAATCCACGTATTCGTTGTCGCCATGAGCCAGATCTATGCTGCCCGGTCCCCAGACTATGGTCGGGATGCCCGCATCGTTCATTCGATATGCGTCCGAGCCAAAGCTAACAGTGTGCAGACCGTCATCAAGACCTTGGTCGCGACAAATACGCCTGAGCAATTCTAACATTGCATGACCCTCATCGACAACCGCTGCGAACTGCGCATCGGTAAAATCCGACATGATATAATCCTGCGTAATGCCGTGCTTATTCAAATACTCGCCTATAAGCTGCTTGGCCTGCTGGGGAGTCATCTTTCGGGTAAGGCGCCTGTCGAGCTCTATCTCGCAGCGATCAGGCACGACATTCACTGCGCTGCCGCCCCTGATGACACCAACTGAAAGGGTCTCAGTGCCCAGTTTATCGTCTACTACGTTTGCAAGCTCGCGCCCATATTCTTCCAGCGCAGTTAGGACCTTAGCCATGCGATAGATGGCATTTTTGCCTTTCTCAGGCTGCGAGCTGTGGGCGCTGACGCCGGTGGTGGCGATGCTCCAGCGGGCAACGCCTTTATAGCCGTGCACCAGCTTGCAGCCGGTCGGCTCGCCTACAATGCCGAAATAGGCATCGGCAGTCGGGGACTGGGAGACAAGAGTTTTGCTGCCACGCCAACTGTATTCCTCGTCCGTCACGCCGACCACAGCTATATTATATTCACCCGCCGGTTTATCTGCAGCAATAGCCAGGGCTGAGAGCATCGCGGCAAGGCTGCCCTTGTCGTCACAGGCTCCCCGGCCATATATCCGTCCGTTTTCCTCTCTGGGGACCAGCAGGCTTCTATTCTCACCAATGCCGACAGTGTCCATATGCGACTGCAATATTACGGTCTTGCGGTCTTTGCCCCGAAAGAGCATGCCGCCGGCATTGCGCTCGCCGTTGCTGCCGGTCTCCTGCACTATCAGGTCGACACCGAGCTTGCGTATGAAGTCCTCGACGTAATCGGCCACCCGCGCTTCGCCAACGATATCAGTCGGCAGGTCGCATTTGCCCGCAGGGTTCACGCTGGGGATGGCGATCAGGTCTTTTAATATGGACTTTGCGTCGATCATTCGGTGAACCCCGGCACGCCCTCTATTGCGACGGGACGAACGCAGCAGGAGTCCAGTCCCTTGATCGGCATGGGCATAAAGACCATCAGGAACACATCAGACTTGAGCTCGTCCAGGTTCTGCATGACCTCCAGGAACGTGATATCGTGAGGCATAACGGCTTCATGCACATCGCATGCATCCTTGACGGAGTGCTCTATGGCAACCGAGTCTCCGAAACCTATGCATTTGACTTTCTTATCGGCGAACCAGTCACCCGACTCGCGGCACAGGTAAGGGCGCTCGTCGTTGGGATCGTCCGAGAAAGGCACACAGTGGTATGGGCTCTTTACTATCACGGCGTCGCCCTCACGTATGCGGCCCTTGTCGGCCTTGTCCAGCACCGCTGCTGTGACAGGCGCTTTCGGCTCTATATCCAGGTCCAGAACTACCGTGCGGCCTATAAATGCGGTCAGAGGAAGATCGAGAATGTCTTTCCAGCCGTCCTTGTAGTGGACGGGAGTTTCGACATGCGTGCCAAGGTGCGACTCGAGGTCCATATCAGTGTGATAGTCCTTGGTCCAGTCCTGATAGAACCGCCTGAGGTGGCACCTTCTGGTCTCTTTTTCAGGGTATAAATGCTTGCTCAGGTCCACGATGCGATATGGACCGATCTGCTCTACAATTGCCATTTCATTCTCCTCGCTGCGCAATTATCCTGCGCGCATTATTGCAATATATATCTTCTAACTGATCCGGCGTGAAACCCTTATACTCGACTCTCAGCAGCTCCAACGCCTGGCGGTATGTGTTATATTCAAGCACAGGCGAAAAATCTGATGCAAAGACGAGCTTATTTACACCGAACGTATCTTTCAGTTTATCCACGGCTCTAAACAACTCGCTCTGCGGGTATCTCCAGCCGTCTACTACAAACGCATAGAAGCCCGAGAGCTTCACATATGCGCCGTTACACTCCGCCAAGCGCAGGAGCGGCGCATAATCATTCTCATCCAGCTTGCCGTCTGTTACTTTCGGCCTAGCCATATGGCTTATCAGCACCGTGACATCAGGTCTCTTCTTCAAAGCATCGGCTATAGGCGCGCACTGGAATGCGCTCAGGTTAAAGCTGATGGGCATATAGGTTTCTTGCAGGTAGTCCCAGAAGCTAGCCATCTCGGGAGAGGCAAGCCAGACCGCATCGTCATCCCTCTCAAGGTAGCAGCTAAGGCCGAAGTGGCCGTGTTTATGAAAACGCTTTGCGTCATCGAGCATGGTCGAGGGGTCGGGCCTGGTGTGGGCGAATGAGTATATCCAACCGCGGCCCTGCTTTATAGACTCAACAAAAGAGTTGTTTTGTGGGCAGTCGCCATCTTCATAGCAGATGACAAAGGCGCCGTCAATGCCGAAACTTGCCCGATACTGCTCATAGAGGTGGAGATTGCCGTCGATGCCGTTCTTTATATGCGAGTTGTCAAACAGATCGCAATACGGTTTTTCAAACAGATGTATGTGCGTATCGTATACGCTCATTTAATCACCCCATAACGGCAATTCGATTCCACACACGAGATTCAATAATCACGCGTGATGCGAATTAGATTGAGCGTAAATAGCTCCTTTTTCAGTCGGCGTAGGCCGACTTCGTGTCTTTGTTGCCGCGACTTCAGTCGCCTGGCGGTTAAAACCGCGGCTACAACTACACAAAGTCCCCCTACGGGGACTAGAATCGTAAATTAATCCGCATCAGACGTCAACAATCAATACAATATACTAAATAGCAAATCAGTCGTGGGACTAAAGTCCCAAATACGTGCGTCGGGGATTTAAATCCCCGACGATCTGCGATCTGGAACAATACTCAATATTAAATATAAAATACTAAATCAGGTGCAGTTTTTGTCTATCTCGATCGAGGCCCTCAGAGTCTTCAAAGCATCCTCGGGCGTGACTACTTCAGGTTCTTTATCTTCCAGCACGCAGCGCAGGAAGTATTCGATCTCTGTAGCCAGGGCCGACTGCCTCAGGATTATCGGGTCCAGAGAGGTCTCGGGATTGAAATTATAGTGCTTCGCGTCATCGATAAACCGGAAGTTGTCCGGGGGCATTTTGATCTCTATCTCGCCTTTAGTGCCAATGATCTTCATCATGGCGTCGAGGCCTGCGGGCATAGCGTCGCGTCCCATCCATGATGACGCAAACGAACATAGGGTTCCGTTCGTCAGTTTCACCACGGCAAGTGTGCTGTCGGCCTCTTTATCCGATTGATTATAGCGCTTGTAGCCGCTGCACTCCTCGACATCGCTGCCGGTAAACCACAGCGCAAGGTCGATATCGTGTATGGCTGTCTCGCGCATTGGGTTCAGCTTTCGACCCGGCGAAAGGGTTGTGTAGTGATTGTTCCTATACGCTTGGATCATGGATATCTCGCCAAGCTTGCCCAAATCGATCATAGACTTGGCATGCGCATATGGCGGCATAAACCGGCAGATGTGAGCAGTCATAAACTTACCCGCGCTGCGCTTTGCAGCAGCAGCTATCGCCTCGGCATCATCAAGGCTGTCGGCGATAGGCTTTTCAAGCAGAACATGCTTGCCGGATTCGAGCGCGGCGACACTGACCACCCGGTGGTCCCGGCTCAGTGTCGCCACACTTACTACATCCACGTCATCAGAGCATGCAAACTCCTCATAATCCGTGCTGATCGCCGGAACATGGTATTTGTCGGCAATCTCCTTTGCACGTGAGGCTGTGCGCGAGCAGACACGTGTGATCTCGACATACGGAATTTGCGAGAAAGCCGTAACATGCAACTCACCAAACTCGCCAAGCCCAACTATGCCTACTCGCAGTTTTTTCATGCCGTGTATTTCCTTATGAACGCCTCAACTGCTGCGCCGCGGTTGATCTTTGCTCCGGCTGCCGCCAGTTCAGTCTCCAACGCCATCAGCGTAGGCACTATATACTCAGGTGTAGCAGTCATAGAGAGGTGACCGACACGAATGATGGAATTGGCAGTAGCTCCCAGGCCGCCCGCAAGCAGTATATCATGCTTGCTCTCTATCTTGTTTCTGACTGCTTCTCCGTCGATGCCGTCCGGCAGGCAGAGGCCGGTAAGAGTCCTGCTGCCCCATTCGTCACTGACAAAGAGCTTGAGGCCCATAGCCTTGATGGCTTCGCGGAAAGCATCGCGGACCAGGGTGTGGCGTGCGAAACGCGCAGACAGGCCCTCTGCAAAAATTTCGTCCAGGGCCTGATTGAGCGCCAGATACAACGCGACCGGCGCGGTGTTTGGCCCTTCCGGATGCCAGTTCTTCCACTGTTTCTGATACTCTCTGAGGGTAATCAGATTGAGATACCAGCTCGGGACCTGGGTCTTGCGAGAGTCGATTGTCTTCCATGCTTTATCGCTGACTGCAACAAAGCCCAGCCCAGCGGGGGAGCCGAAGCACTTCTGGCTGCCGCTGATACAGAAATCGATGCCGAGTTCGTCGGTGCGAATATCTACGCCGCCCATACTGGAAACGCAGTCCACTATGCTCAAGATGCCAAACTCTTTGGCCACAGCAGTTATCTCTGCAAGCGGAGACTCGACTGCTGTCGAAGACTCGTTGTGAACTATCGCCAGAGCCTTAATGTCCGGGTCTTTCTTGAGGGCTTCGCGGACCTGCTCGCCTCTGATCGGCTGGCCGTATTCGCTGCGGGTAGTAACCGTAACTATGCCATATTGCTTAGCCATATCTTCAAAGCGGTCGCCGAAGAAACCGTTGTTGCAGATGAGGAGCTTGTCGCCGGGCTCCACGGCATGGCTGACCGACAGCTCCATCGCACCCGACGATGTGGCGGCAAGCACGAACAGATCGTTTTTGGTCTGGAATACTTTTTTGAGCTTGTCTACAACCTGGAAATAAAAGCCTGACCACTCCGTTCCATAGTGCGGCTTGGTCGGCAGAGCCATTTTTTGTCTGGCCTGTTCACTGACCTCAGTGGGCCCGGGAATCATTAGTTTTGGCATCTATAACTTCTCCTTAGATTAAAAGTCATCGGTGACTGTCGTCAGTCGACAGTCACCGTTCAGTTGCTTCAGTTCAGATGGGGCCGAAGCCTGATTGAAGGCCCCGTATTCATAGCTGAGAGCGGAGAGTGGAGACCCAAGAGCCCGGAACTACTGCCACTCAGTTATACCGAGAAGATACTCAGCTTCTCGCAGCGTCGGCGAATTTCTTTGCGCGGGCGATGTTCTCGTTCCACATGCCGATAAACTGCTTCAGTGTCGGCTGGACGTAGATTGCGCCTTCGTATTCTTCGGGTTTAACTGTGCCGACTTCAAAGACTTTGGTCCAGTCCGGCCAAATCTTTGCCAGTGTCTCACTGCGCTTTGCCCAGATACTGCCCGGCTTAGGATATCCGCTAGCGTCCATGTCCTCATAAAGTGTCTTCCAGTTGGTGATCTCAAGAGGCATCACACTCAGATACATACGCTGGATGTTGCCGAAGTCTGTCGAGAAAGGCACATCCAGTAGCTCGGTATTCTGGAAGAAGTTGCGCTTGGAGGCTGTGAGGATTCTGGTCCTGCCAAGTCCCTCGTTCTTCTCAAGAAGCATGACAACACGCTTAGTGCAAAGCGTGCCTGCGCGGTCGATTGCGTCTTCTTCCGCAGCCGGATCAAAATCGATTCCGGCAGCCTTAACTTCAGCTACGAACTCGGCATTATTGACTGAAGCGTCGGTAAGTTTCTTGACTGATGATGGATCTATGCTCTTGAACTTGCTCGATGCAGGAAGAGCGTCAAAGATGGCCTTCACACGATAAGCGCGGATGGCATCATTGAACCGCCCGATCATACTGGTTACGACCGACCCGCCCTCGCCGTCATCCACTTTTTCGCTGGTGCGCTTCTCGTAGTCGCGGATGCCGTTTTCGGTAGCCATAGATGCTGCATACATCTGCGGGACTTCGTATGAAAGTGTTACATTGGTAAACATACGATGCTTCAAGGCGTCGGGATAGTTCTCGCTGCGGCCTGCATTAAAGCTCCTGACCACATTCAAACAAGCCTGGCCTGTGCATGCGATCTTAAAGTGATTGTTGGAAACGCCTACTCTCGGCTTGGCGGCCTGCTTATATATATCGTTTGCGCCTTCGAGCAGAATGTCGTCGAAAATCTTTACGCGCGCGCAGAGAATATCGAATATCTTGCCGCCTGCGTAGGTAAGTTTCTTCTCATCGTTGTGCCAGTCCGGCCTAAGCTGGAAGGCAACTCGCCCAAGGCCCTTGAGCAGGAAGATCGACCTCAGACCGAGCATTGCGTCCACCACGACCCATTCGGTAAACTTGGTGGCGCCCCAGTCGTCGGCTTCACCCTTTTCCGCCTGCTCCGCCGCAATGAGTTTGCGGACTTCGTGCCACTTGTTGGGCACGCTGCAGATAAAGTCGGTCGTCTCTTTGCCCCAGATATTGGATACGCCGGACATGTCGTCCTCACCGCCGAGAGCGATTGCAGGATTTGTGGTCCCCCCCAGGCTCCCCATTCTGCGGCAGCGCGACGCCTGAAGACCGTAGTCATTGAAGAACTGGGTCTTGGTCTTGCCCTCTTCGCGTGCAAAATAAAGATCGGGATAATACATGCCGCGCTGATAGAGCGCGCCAAAACATGCCAGGTAATCATCGACACTTGCATAAGGGTCGCGGCCGTTCTCATCCTGCCACTTCCGCGCCCATGCGGCAAAAAGATTGTCGCCCTTATTGGCAGCCATGTCTTCGATTTTGATTAGCTTGGTCACACTCAGAAATGCGTTATTGTCCTGCGCGGCCCAGTCGCGGACCATGTCTGCGGCGGCTTTTTGATACCTGGCGACATCCTCATTGCTCATCTTGGAACAGCAGCAGAAGAGCTTGTCACTCTGCAGATTGTGGTGCAGTTCAATTGGTGAAAGCAGTGACTCAGCTATGCCTAGCATAAATGAAATTGCGCGGGTCTTCAAAGCCGATCCGCTCGCCGGAAACTTGGCGTTCAGCGGCCTGGCTACACCCTCGTATACGGCCGAGAACTCGGCAGGCGTAGTAAAAAAGAGCATCTTTTGCCGGGCAAGCTCGATATCCCAGCCGGGCATCATACCCTCAGTTCGCTCATCTGCATCCATCACGAGGTTCAGGATCACCTCGGCGCTTGTTGACTTTGTCACTGTTTCTTTCCCCTTTACAATTGCGTGATATTACAAATCCAATTGTGCTGTATATCTCCAATTTTTAGTTATTAACTCTTAATCCCAAGGTCTCCCAATCTGGCGGTCGATAGTCTCAATACTAATTGAACAGACAGCACCTCGGGGCGCTTTGGAATCGATCCTGCACAAATGATATCATTGAGAGTGTTTATGCAATGAGCGCCGACCTCTTCCTTAGGCGCCCGGATCGTAGTGAGCGGCGGCTCGGCAAGTTGGGCAACATCTTCATCATTGAACCCGACGACACTCACCTCTTCCGGCACTTGTATCCCCCTGTTTCGCAAAGCTCTCATCGCCCCGTATGCGCCCATATCACCACCGACAAAGAGAGCGGTAAACTCCTCACCGCTTTCATAGAGATCATTGACCGCATTAAAGCCCATCACCAGTTCACTTTCGGCAGCAGAGCCGATTGGAGGGGGACTATTGAGTCCGGCTTCGGCCATAGCCATGGCGAAGCCTGTATATCTCCGGCGATACCACGGAAGCGACGTGTCACCGATAAACCTGATCTTGCGATGACCAAGGGAAAGCAGGTGCACTGTCGCCTGATAACCACCATCCTCGTCATCTACATAAATTCCGTTGTCGGCTTTGACGTCGTTTTCAGATACAAGGTTCGTGCCGAATACCACGTAGGGCAAACCGAGCTCATCTATCGCAGCCAGCATGTTGGGATAGTTTGTCCCGGCCAGGATCATACCGTCAACAAGCCCGCGAGCCGCAATAATCCTTGGCATCTCAATATCCGAAGGCCGAGTAGAAGGAGAATACGAGCAGTTCGCGTAGACTATCTGCACACTCATCGCATCGGCCTCACGTGACGCTCCCTGCAAAATTTCAGCATGAACCGAGTGGATAAACGGCCTGTTGCACAACAAGAAGCAAATTGTGCCGGAACTGCCTCGTGCCAGAAGCCGTGCACGCGGATTCGGCGTGTAGCCGAGTTTCGCGACACTGGCGTTGACCTTATTGCGTGCATCCGCGCTTACCCGCCATGGCTCATTGAGCGCCCTGGAGACCGTGGCTGTGCTCACACGAGCATCGGATGCAACCTCGCGTATTGTAATTGTATGACTTTGCCTAGACATGTCTTTCGCCGTTTTATGAGGCTGAATGTAACCGCTTACATGCCATTCTACTACCGAAAAACAATCGCGTCAACAGAGGGTGCATCGAAAATCGTGGAGGTTTGATCGTTTATCGCTGAGTATGCGATTAAACGATAAGATATGCGGTTTAGTGCTGGAGGAGTCAGCGACTAAGCCATTTAATCATCCTGACCCGATTCCCAGGGCAGTTTATGCTAAACTCCACCACATCCATGGCGCGGCGCATAAGAAATATGCCCATGCCATGATCGCGCAAATGCGAAGGATCAGGCTCATGAATTGCATCAGGATCAAATGGATCGCCCTCGTCCTCGATCTCAATAACAATAGCTCTTGAACAGGTCATACAGCGCAATTTGATCTTGTCGACACCCTTGTTGGGTGAACCGTGTCTGAAGGCATTTGTTAGAGCTTCACCGACGGCAATCTGAATATCGCAGAAAATATCGCCGGATGCGCCGGCATCAGATGCCGCATCCATCACCCGGCCTCTGAGCACGGATACCATTAAAGATTCGCTTACCGATTGAAATTCCATCACCTTCCACACATCGGACTCGGGCACAACAGCGCCGTCGGCACCAAACCGGCTGGCGACCTGCTCAATCTGCCGCAGACCAAAAACTCCGGCAAAACCGCTCATCGCTATCACTCGCTCCACAGCGGCACAGACACACATGAGGCTGAAATTCACGTTTGATTCTTCGCACAGCCTGCGGCTTTGCAAAAGCGCCCTTAACCCGCTGCTGTCGATCAGGTTGACACGGCTCATGTCCAGCCTGATCTCGCATGGCTTTGATATGAGCGACGAGGCTATCGTTTGGAGCACATCTGCTGCATTTTCGTAGCACAAGTCACTCGAGATGATTAGAGTCAGAGCCTCATCGCCGTCATGCGTATCATGCTTAAAAAGTGTGGGTTGCGATAGAGCATCTCTGTTCACGTGAACCTCCAAATGCAGCATCCCGGCTTTGCATGGCGCTGCCATGCGCGACCGCGAGCAGGGCTATGTCATCTTTTTTCGTGGAACCGATTTCATTGCGCAGTTGGCCGCAAATGTATTCTATCATATCCTGCGGCGAACAGGGCATCGCCTCGAAAACCATTTTTTGAATGCCTTCTACCCCAAGCAAGTTACCATCCTTTAGCGCGTCGGTAACTCCGTCCGTATACAGCAAAAGCGCATCGGATGAATCGAATCCGACGCGGATCATGTCGTATTCACAATGCTGCCCAGAACCTGCCGGCATCCCCGTGCCTGCCAGCAGATGCTGCATCTTTCCATTTTCAGTTATCAGCAGCGCAGGCGGATGACCTGCGTTAGCATAGACAAGTGTCTTCCTGGCAGGATCTATAACTCCGCAAAACGCCGTCATAAAGAAGCTCAATTCAAAAAAGTGGTTCATGGCATTGTTTAGCTCATAAAACGCTCGCGCCGGATTATCCGGGTATTCGAACAGCATTGCCTTCAGCATATGTTTGCATGCAGCCAGATGAATCGCCGCCATAAGACCCTTGCCTGAAACATCCGCGATCACTACGGCGACATTGCCGTCCGGCAGCAAAAATACATCATAGAAATCCCCACCAATCCGCGCTTCGTCCAAAGCTGGAATATAGCGACTGGCGAAACTCAAACCCATGCACGATTCAGGCGCTTCGGAAATCAAGGTGCTCTGCAATTGTTCGGCTATGGACGACTGGCGCGTGTAAAGCCCGGCATTGCGCACTATCACCGCCGCGTGCAGCGCTATCGAGGTCAGAAGCCTGATTTCTCTGGCCGTGAAATGATGAGGCTTTTTGTTATACAAAGTAATCGCCCCGAGAGCTTGATTATTAGCGATTAGCGGCGCGCTCAAAGTCGACTGAATTCCTATGCGTTCCGAGACCTTTCTTATCTTCGGGTCCATACTTTTTGTCATATCGTGACAGACTGCGTGATGTCGCAGTGTGAAAGCTCTGCCTGTAATAAGCTCTCCAGGTTTTATGCCGGACGACGATTCTGATGATACTTTTGCTTGCTGCTTTGTGCAGAAGCTTTTTAGTTTCAGTTTCCCGCTGTCGTCGAGAAGATATATCGCGCAATCGTCTGCATCCACTACAGCAGACGTAGCTCTCGCCAGTGCAGTCAATATCTCCCTCAGGTTCAGTGACGGCGATATCGCATTGGTCACCTTCATCACAGCAGAAAGATGCTCGACCCAATCTTCAAGAATCCCTGAGTATTTCTCGGTCTCGGAGTGCATCTGGGCATTGACGATAGCGGCGGCGGCATTGATGCCGAATGTTATCAGCAGATCGCTCTTGATGCTTCCCAACTTCAAGTCATCACGGTTGGTCTCGCTTTCAAACCTCGCCACTATCGCGCCTATAGTGCCGGATCCGGCAGAAAGAGGCACGCCTACTAATAATGCTTCTGCATTCGGCTGATCATTATTCTGTTCGGTCATGACCAGATATCCGCCTGAGTTCGCGGCATGGCCGGCCAGCCGTTTCCAGGCGGCCTTTTGAGCGTGTCCGCAAGACCCCAGCACCTTTAGACCGCCATCGACATTGTTTTTCATGAAAACAGCCGCATCAGCCGCTCCCAAATGTGCGCATGCGGCACTAGCGATTGATTTGCCGCACGTCTTTACATCCAATAAATTAGACGCCGATCGCGCCGCTTCCATCATACCGGCCATCATTTCAGACTGCCGTTTCAACAATATTTCATGCTCGATCAGGCTCTCACCCAGGCAGTTAAATGCTTCGCCCAACGTCTGCATCTCATCGCCGGTAGTGATATCGACCCTTCTTCGAAAGTCGCCCGCCGCCATCGCTGTCGCAGCACGTGCTAACTTTATGGCAGGACGAGAAATACGCCTTCCGAACGCACAGGCCACAATCAACCCCCAAATAGTCGCAGCCGCCGTGCTCTCAAGCCATATATAATGCCCCGGTCCAATTATCATTCGATCACCGGACATAACAGCGATCCGGTGACGCGCGATGGCCTCATGTGCTATCAGATACATCTGCGCATTTACACATATCTGAATGCACACCAAAGGTCCCACCGCTAACAGAAAAACCAGTATTAGCCTAAATCTAATGCTCCTTGGTCTTATGGCTGACTTCCCCCTGACGCTGAACAGCGAATTTAGGAATGACTGCCCTTCTTGAGCTAAATACCCAAATATCGATTAGCTGAACCGTAATAGCCTGCTTTTTTTCTTGACGGTCAATTTTGCGGCGTGATACCATTCTATGCACATCGGAGGTTGCAATGGGAGAAATAATAAACACAAAGGGGCTGGTCCATGTCTATACAGGCGAGGGCAAAGGCAAAACAACCGCGGCTCTTGGAACAGCTATGCGGGCTGTCGGCTGGGGATTGAAAGTCTGCGTCATTCAGTTCATAAAGGGTTATGCCGATATAGGAGAGGCGCTCTTTGCCAAACGTTTCCCCGAGAACCTGACAATCAAGCAGTTTACGACCGACTGCTCGCGGAGCATTGACGAAAAAAAGGTATCGCAGAGAAAGCGCGTATCCCAAGAGGCTATGGCATACGCCGAACAGGCCGTCCGGAACAATAATTATGACCTGATCATACTAGACGAGATTAATAACGCCGCTCATTTTAATCTAATTGAGACGGACCGTATTCTGCAAATGATACAAAACAAGCCCGAACATCTGGAACTGATACTCACCGGCCGTGACGCGCCGCAAGAAATCATCGAGGCCGCCGACTATGTCACGGAAATGAAAATGATCAAACACCCATATGAGCAGGGCATTCAGGCCAGAAAAGGCATAGATTACTGATTCGGTGCCGATGCTCCGTCATCTTGTGTCGCGGGAACCGGCACACCTAATAAATCACCTAATTCCCCACCATGGATTTTTAGCGTACCCAAGGCACGTATTGTCCATTCGGTGAGCTTTGGAATATCCAAAGACCCGACTACTCGCGCAGCATAAAGATTGCGTTCATGAGAATCATACATAAAGGCGACATATCCGGCATTGTCTGCCTCAGCATAAAACCCGACAACTCCTGGCACAAGGCCCAACCCGCTTGCAACTTTCGAAAAAGTGCCGGTCTTTACCAGGCCCTTTTCAAAATCGTTGATTACGTCCGACGATTTGATGTTTTTGCCATATTGCGCAACAATGAGCCTTACGCCTTTGACGCCATTGATTACTTCACCAAACTTTTGCAGTTGAAGACCGCTGATCAGCGCTATCGGTGCCGCAGGCTCGGAATTGCTCTGCTTAGCTTGCACGAGCATATCGTCGGAAGTAGCCGCAATTGCAGGGATTGCCTGCTTGATTATGCCAAGTATGTCATTATCGCTCAGATTGATCTCGGCTATAATCGCGCCGCCATATGGAATGTTGATTGCAGGCGGTGGAATTAAGCCTCCATTAGCGCTGGGAGCCGCGCCAAAACATCCACTGCATGTAAAAAGGATCACTGCTGCTATTATCAAAACTGTCGACTTTTTCATGATCTCCCCCCAGCGTGCCAAATATACAGACAAATATAAAATCAAAAATACTAAATACTAAATGCAAAGGCTCTCGGATTACTCCGAGAGCCTTTGTTTTAGCTTAGACTGAACTTAGAAGTTCACGCCAAACTGGACAACGCCCAGTCCCGCCTGATAGTCTTTGCCGTAAACGATAGCATTGTTGCCACCGTCCCAGTTAATGAACTGGTAGCCGATCTTCAGTGCGGCATCAGGATTGACCTGGTGAGCCCAACCGATGGTCAGGTAGGTCTGAGTTCCTTTGTCCTGCAGTGTGTTATCCGGATCGAACTGGACATACTGATAACCGAGGGCAAGGGAGTTAGCCTTGGAGATACCCCACTGCACTCCACCTTCGGCCTTGAGTATGCTGTCGTCCTTGTTCAGTGTAACAGCACTGAATCCCGGGGTTGGTACTGTCGTGACAGTGTCCTTAACGGTAAGGAATTCACCGTTCAAGACAGCCTTCACGTTGCTCAAGATCGGATAAGTGACGCCGACATACGGACCATTGATGTCTACAGGATTGGTCCAGTTGCCGATCTTGTCCCAAGAACCGGCGGCTGCAAAGTTGCGGCCGATGTCCTTGTAACCGGCATTGACATCGAGTTTTCCGATCATTGTGCCGACTTTGGCATCCCATGCAACATTGTCATCATCGGTGTGAGTAAAGCCGGAATTTCTTCTGGCCCTGGTATCACTCCTTGTCCAGCTTCCAGTAAAGTTGTAAGCTTTGTAAGGAATGGCCAAATCGCCACCGTAGACTTTGGCCTGATCGCGATCAAGAGTCGCATCGTTGGCCCAGGCCTGGTAGAATGTTCCACTGAGCTTGCCGCTCCAAGGTATACCTACTGTGAAGCGACCGCCAGCAGTCTGGGTGATCTGAGAGTCGATACCACCGACAGCGTTACCGCCATTGACGTTAAAAACGCCCATAGCATTGCTGGGCTGACCGGTGAGACCGTTCTTCAGGTAGTCGTTCTCGTCGTTCTTTGCTGCGAAGAGTGTTACGTCCACGCCGCCGAAGTTGTTGACGAGGCTGATACCGTCCATCGGATAGTAACCGTCATCAGTCTTGAGGATGTTGGTGTATGCATCAACATCGATCTTCTTCAGTGTGTAAGGAGTGAATGCGATCGGGAAACGACCAACATTGAGACTACCCTTGCACATAGCGGCATTGATGTATGCGTAATACGGGAAGAACGCATCCACAAACTGCTTGCCATCCTGAATATTGGTCTTTGCAGTCGGTCTTTCAACGTTGACATAGTCATCAACGTATCTGACATAGTTCAGATAGTTGCCGTAGTCGATCGTAGCATTCACTGTCGTTGAGCAGCTTACGCGGCCAACGATGTTGAGATCAAGGTCGCGAACCACGCCAATTGAATTGGCAAGGTTGCTGGTCGTAGGAACCTGGCGATTGTCCAAATCAACAGCGTTTGCAGCCGACTGGACATTGTTTGCGCTGCGGTTCATTTCTGTGAATGCAGCAACGTTGAGATCGCCGGTAACCTTGACACGATTGACTTCAGCTTCGAGAATATCAACGCGGCAAGCCAAAGCGGCTACGTCTCTCTTCAGAGCGTCCACGTCAACACCGAGAGCCGCGAGTTCGTCACGGAACTCATCGACGAGTTTGCGAACCTGGTCCAGATCGGACTTGCTGGCGAGGTTGGCCAAAGTGGGAACCGTAGGGATCTCACTCTTCTTGGCATAGCCCTCAAGAGCCTTGTCCAACTGAGCCTGGTTTACGCCTGCGCCGGGTGGAGTCACATTGCCGCCGACGTAGTCGACGACTCTAGCGATTGCAACCGCGAACTCGTAGCGGGTGATAGTCTTCTTGCCACCGAACGTTCCGTCCGGATAGCCGATAAGAATACCGTCCTGCTGCAACTGGTTCACTGCGTCATATGCCCAGTGATCCGTCGGCACATCGGTGAACGGCCCCTGCGCAAAGACAGGAATCGAGCACGCACAAAGCAGTGCCACTAAAACGAATGTCATTTTTTTCATGATATTCCTCCTTGAATTTGAAACAACGGCAGGAGGATTTTAACTTTGGGCTTGGACTTGTCAGTATCCATGTTGCCTGGCCGGTCCGCTGCCCTTAATACAATCCTTCTCTGCCTATACTATCACTTACAGCACTCACAGGCGGCTTCAAGGATGCACCTCCTTTCTTGCCTGCGCTGTTATTAGTGTGATAGCCAGCTTAGCCCACGGAATATTAGCACGAGCTAAACTCCATGTCAATACGCTAAGACGGCTGCCGGGCAGGAATATTACCGTAAAAATTGTTTTTATAAATTTTTATTTAGGTCAAAAAACCAGATGAGTCGAACAATGCGACTGATGAACGAGTCTGTCAAGTATATAAGGACTGTATGGCCAGCGGAGTCGATGACATCACCAATACTTTTCATTCGATCGGCAAAGTCATGTTAGGTGTGGGTAATGAGAAGCAGAGCTGTTTTTGTCCGGAATGTTATCCGACCCGGCACATGAATCGGCAAAGATTGAAGCAAAATTTTATGCCAACGGTTCAAGTGAAATGGATCAATACATGGAAGATCTCACATTCCCAAGTGAGTGGGATGTGCGCGCTGTGCGCGATACGCTGGAGAATGACTACCGTTATAACTGGGAAAAGCAAGGCTCAATTTGAATTCCATTACCAGTTATAATGACCTAGCATCTTCCGGTGATGTTACCGGATTGCCGTGGAAAATCACTTGCCCTCTATATACTCCTCCGGCTGAAGATAAGTCAAAGGAAACAAAGACTGCACAGGGATAATTACAAGAATCCCTCCAGGTAAGATACCTGGAGGGATATTCAACTATCAGACTATCTAGCCATCAGATCATCTACGAGATCGTCACGTCCACTGTCTCGGTGGAGGCATTGCCTGCGGAGTCGATTGCCTGGATTTCGACCTTGTGGCTGCCGGCAGACAGAGGGCCTGTAGTGGCCTTGAACATCTCATACGACGAGTCGTACATTCCATCATCAGCCGCAGCAGCCATCCACGCGCCACCGTCAACCCGGAACTGCACGCCTGTGATCTCGATCATCTTGCTGGCAGCCGAACCGGCTATCGTAACAGGTCCTGCGCCTTTTTGCGTTACAGCCCTCTGATAGAGCACCAGTTTGGGCGCAGTGTTGCACACCACGAATGGATCGGATGTGACTTCGTCTGTGAGCGGATCGCCCGCGTTGCTTGTGCGGTCGCTTGCAATCACCTTAAGGACATAGTTACCGTCTTCGACCTTCTTGGTATCCCAAGTATACGAACTCTTGCTCAATGAGCTGTCGGATGCCACAGGCGAGAGAGCCGGCGATGTCCCAATATTCTCGGTGCCGTTTAGAACTTGCTTCTTCATGTCCTCGGGCACGTCCGGCGACTTGCCCAGCTCGGTCTTTACCTTTTCGACTATTGCCTTCGCCGACTGCTGATTATCACCGGCGCTGCCCCCTACTCCACCGACGAGCGCAGTCCAATCCTTGCCGCCGTTCTTGGAATAGTAGACATCATAAGTGAGTGTGTCTTTGTCTGGGTCCGAACCGACCCACTTGATGGTCTGGCTGCCCGCCCACACACTGCCGACAGACGGAGCCGTGAGCTTGATTGTCGGAGCCTGGTTCGGCGTCAGATAGGAGAGCATGACGCTGGAGACTCTGGGAGACATATTCGGCTTGGATGTCTTAAGGGTCACTCTATATTGAATATAGCGAGAACTGCCGCCTGATATCTGCTCGCCGGTGCTGTTAGTATAAACCGGAGACCAGGAAGTCCATGTGGCATCCGGCGTCTCTACGTTGCCCGTGCGGCTCTGCAGTTCAATTGATGTGCCTGCCGGAGTATCGGCAGTCCATTTGATCCTGCCCCAGCGCGAGACCATCTTGGTGTCATGCACGGCAGACTCAAACGAGCCTGAGATGTCACAGCACTTGCTCACATATATCGACCCGATATTTCCGGTGGATGCATACAGCGCGCCGGTATCGGTGTTGTAGACCGTAGCTAGGAACTGGACCTTGTCCTGCGACGAGTCGAGCTGAATCACACTCTCATCAGGTGTAATCTTGACGAGGGTCCCGTCGGATACGGCATAGATGTTGCCGCTCGGATCGGCAGTCATCGAAAGGACACGACTGGCATTAGTAAATACCTTCTTCGAGCGCAGATCAGCGCTTATCTTGTATACAATCCCCTTGGGAGATGTTCCGGCATATATATTGCCTTTGCCGTCCGTTGCGACAGATGCTATCGAATCTTCATCGGCGTCAAAGATCGGCTCGGCGTTGCCCTGAGGACCGATCTTATAGACCACACCGTTGGTGCCTGTCCCGGCGGCCAGATAGCCGCGAGAATCCCAGGTAAGACTGAGAACCTGCTGCTCACCCAGAGTGGCAAATACTTTACCTGTGCCGTCGGCGGATATGCGATATATTTTGCCCGCATCGCCGACGCCCGCGTAGATGTTGCCCTGGCCGTCTGTTGCCAGCGCAAGCACATATTTCTCATCGGTCTTAAAGAGCAGTTTGCCCTTGCCGTCCGGGGATATTTTGAATATCTTGCCATTGGGCGAAGTTCCGGCATAGATGTTGCCGTTTGCATCGCGAACGAGGGATTGGACCTCCAGTTCGCCGGTCTCATAGAAGACCTTCATATCTCCAGACTCGGAAATATGGTAGATCATGCCTGAGTTGCCCGTGCCTGCATAGATGCCGTCCTTGGTCGGCGCAACGCACCACACGAACTGCTCAGGTGTCTCCGCCAGTTTCTTCAACGTCGGGACGAGTTCGAGCTTGTTCTTACTGGAAGCTGAAACACCGGAGAATGTGCCCTTGGCAAAGTCGGCCTGAGTGCTCTGCGTCCAGGTCTTTGTCTGACGGACTACACTCTTTACATTAGTCTTGGCCGCGCTCGGCGCTGCAGTCGGAGGAGCGGGGGACTCAACCTTGGGCTGGACATCGGCAGGCTGATCCGGCGCAGCGTCATCAGTGGCAGTGTCATCGACTGGATTATCGGAATCATCATCCGCAGCGCTGCCGGAACCATCGGCAGGAGCTTCGGTCACGTCCACGGACGGACCGGAGCCCATTGTCGAATAATCCATCGAGCCGTCATCACAGGCCGGTGAAGCCGAATCGTCCGGAGACATTGAACCGGGATCGGCCTGCATATCTTCAGGTGAAATGGCAGGAGCGCTCTTTGGAGTCTGCTTGCCATCGTTAAGGGTCTTCTTCTTGACATTGAGAGTCAGGCGGGCCATTCCGACGACAATCATGTCTTCGTCGTAGAGTTCCTTGACCTCTTCTCTCTCCAGCTTGAGGCCGGAATTTCTAGAAGACTTCATTATATCGGCAATGGTGCTCGGGAGCCCGCTGAGCTTCTCGCCGGCCACATTGATCGCAGTGTTGCGCAGGAGTATCTGCACCACAACCTGATTGTTCTTCTCGCGCTCGAGATATTTGTTGATGAGCTGTTTTACGTTGTCTACATTTGCCGCGGGTGACGCGCTCGGCATAATCAGAGCGCCGTCGTCACCACTGTCGTCAGAAGATGAAAGGCTTGCTCCAAGCTGCGCGATTGTGGGAGTAGCTCCGCCGCGCACCTGCAAAACGAGCTTACCGCTGCCCGCGGTGGCTGGAATCTTAATCTTATAGGTCTTGGTGATGCGGTCTTTCTTATATGGTCGCAATACGATACCCACATCCACCGTCTCACCGGGCTCATATTCGCTCTTTTTGACGAATATTCTGTCGACGGTCGCGGTATTGCGCTTGTCGATTATACGCACGTTGACATTCACCGACTTGATATCTATCGGATAAAATTTATTGCTGCCTAGAATCTGCAGGAGCGAGCCGATGTCACTGATTGCAGCCGAGTCTATGGTCATAGGATCGAAGAAGATATTGCTTCGCTTGATAGTTCCGACCTGATCGGCATTAACTGTATAGCTAAGCTCCGCAGTTGCATCACCGGGAGCCGGATGTGTCTCGTAGATCGCTTCGCCCACGATCATCGTGATCAGCCTGGAAGCCAGAAGCGGATGATTGATCACATTCACATTATAGGTGCGACTGCGCTTTGCCGACTCATCATCGATCGCAACTTTGACGGGAATGGTCTTGGGCATATTGCCTATCGAACCCGCAATGGACCACGGTCTATCCTGGAATATCCGGCCTACCGTTTTCATTGGAGAAGCCATCTTGGTGGATATCTGGTAATTCGACAGCACATCCTCGACATATGCTGTGGTCATAGGAGCATCGACTGATCCGATACCAAGCATAGGATGGCCGAAGGCAACGATTCTATTTCCCCGGCGATAGGTCACGGTGCCGACACCGGTCATATCTATATCGCCACTGGCCAAAGACATACCTATTGCCGCTCCGGGCACTAACTCGGCTTTGGCCTCCTCGGCCTTTCGTCCGCCGCTGCCGGGACCGGCCATGGGCGAGATGCCGAACGGCTGCAAGATTTCGGTAAGCTTAGCAAGGCTGCGCGGAGAAAGACCACTTACCATCATCGGAGTCATCAGGGGCTGCATATGGAGGACCCCGTTGTCTATCGCCTTTGTGTCCGCGCCGAATGGGTCTATCATTACGCTGCTCACGGACTTGCCGTCTACCTGCACAGGTTCGGAGAGCGTGCCGGCGCTGTAGCCGCTGGCCTGCTTGGGCAGATTATCATCCCATGCCTCGACCATATCTTCTATAGGCGTAATCATACCGACCGGCTCTTTGCTGAAGCCCTGGCCGTAAGATATCGCTCCGATGAGCTTACCATCTATATAACAAGGACTACCGCTCATTCCGGCGATGATCTCGGTCTGACGAGTCGTGATCGGTCCGCCGCCGACTCTGACCAGTATCAGGTCCTTGCCGGTGTTGGTCTTTTTAAGTACGCCCAGGACTTCAACATCGAATTTCTCGATCTTGGTGCCCTGGAAAACGGTCAGTCCGTAACCGCGCATACCCCGCTTTATCTGGGATACGGGCATAAACGACTTTGCGTCATCGGTCTTTACCCCAGGCGCGGGCAAGGCACTTGCAACGCAAGCGAGTGACGAGAGAAAAACACTCATCGTTAAAAGCAACAGGCTTAATCCACGATTTTTTATCAAAGGGGAATCCTCCAGGTGTGCTGTTCAAATGGTACCACATCAGACAGATGTGGTCAAGATGTGTGCGGTCGCCACATAATTGTCACCAAACAGGCTTTCACTATCGAAACATCAAACTGATTGTTATACGCTAAAATCACGTCAATTGTTTCACGTATTGCGCATCAGTCTTTGGAAATTCTGCCGGAACACTCTCGGGACTGAGAGCAGTCCGAGCCGCACTTGCCGTCACAGGGCTCAATATGAATTGTAACGGCAGAGCCTTCATATTGCTCGCGAATGCCTTGCGTGACCTCGTCGGTAATGCGATGTGACTCCTGCACGGACATATTCGGGTCCACTAGCAGATGGAACTCAATGAACCTTTCGGAGCCTGCCTTGCGGGTGCACAGGCAGTGAAAACCCTTTACCGAATCGACCTTGGCGAGGTAATCGCGTATCCACTGCTCCTCATCATCCGGCAGACTCACATCCAGCAGGTCACGGCCGGACTTGATTGTAAGCTCATATGCCGCCCTGATTATCAGCATCGCTACCAATATGGCGGCGACCGGGTCTATCCAGTGAAAATGTTCGCCGGGAAAAGCCGCCTCGGCAAGCCATATCAGCGCAAGGCCTGTCATGACTCCGGCTGAAGTATATACATCGGTGCGCAGATGCCAGGCGTCGGCCTGCAGAGCCACGGAGTCTGTCTGCCTGCCCACCTTAAAGAGCATATGCGATACAAACAAATTGGCCAGCGCCGAAATGAGCATTACTCCAACGCCCCAGCCCAACGATTTCAGCGGATGAGGATGCAGGAGCTTGTTCACTGCCTCCCAGATAATCCACCCCGCCGCAAGGAATATCAACAGCGCCTCGACTGTGCCCGATATATTCTCTATCTTGCCGTGGCCGAATGGATGCTCCCTATCGGCGGGCTGGCCGGACGTCCTAACGGCAAAGAGTGCGATTATAGCCGCGAGCAGATCCACACCCGAATGGATCGCTTCGGATATCACAGACACCGACCCGATCACCAGACCGATGGCGAGCTTCATTATGACCAGGGTTGAATTTGAAATAACCGAGAGCAAGGCTACGTTGGATTTTCGTGCCGCATTGTCCACTGCATGTTCCTTCACAACTGTGCAAAAAGCCCTATGGGACTTAGTCCCACAGGGCATAAACCTGCTGCCAGCATAGGCCCAGCCGCACTCCTTGCTCGGAGTCGCCTGTTCTTGATTACCAGTATATTCGACGCCATATTGCATGTCAAATAGTGTGTATCAGAGGCAATTGCGATAGACGAATATTGCGTTCATTTTAGGCGCAGAATCGCTGCAAATAACTGATATCTCGCTTGTAGCAGTATGCCTCTACTGTAAACAGTCCTCAAAAAACCGATTCTCAGCTTT
>JBDKUO010000052.1 GCA_039679645.1 Armatimonadota bacterium | reverse complement strand
TTTATTGGGGTAGATTTTCCACTTTTTTGCATTTGCGCTTCGTTCCACACGCTCAGAGCTTGGGGTTTCCACTTTCTTTGAACCAACAGATTTGAGATCAGTTCCAGCTATCGCAATTGCCTCGTTTGGAATGCCCATTTTAATGAGTGAGGAAGGACGGAAAACATTGAGATAGGAGATAAGGGTGCATACCCGCCGTATGGCGGGCATGCAAACAAGAGGAGGATTCACATTCAAATAGCATCGCTGATGTTGGCGCACAGCAGCTTGGCAGGCTCCTTGTAAGAATCATATTTCGCCAGATCCTCGACTGCATTACCTTTATCATCCGGCGGGACCATCACCTTGACCTTACCAAACGACTCTGCACCGTATACATCCACAGCCTTGAAAGAGACAACGTATACACGTCCGTCCGACGCTCGCTTTTCACTGCCTGGATCACACTCACCACGAAGCCACACACTCGACCCGTCCATACAGACCGCATCCGGAGCAAGATCACCCTTGCCCAGACCGCTCACCGGCTCATCCTGCTCGACTCTGGTGATCTCAATTTCGAACTCATCTCCCTCGGGATCATATACTCCTTCAATGCCTACAGGCTCCAGTGTGTGATCCCTCTTGAGTATCTTTGCCACCGATGGCCAAGCATTCTCCACTTTCGGAGCAAGGTTTACACCCTCAATATGGAGCCCATGCAGAATAGGCGAAGCATCACCATTGCCGTCGAATGTGACCATTACTTCCATATAACGGCCCTCGGACACGGAGAACTTGATGCCGCTTGCAACCGGCACGAATTGCTCACCGCTGAGCATTGCCGGATCATCTGCCGTGCGCACCTGCACCCCAATCGAGCCGCCGATATTCTGGCCGTCCCAGTCAATTATGCCCCACCCGGCTCCCTGGATTTCACTGTCTACGAGCATCCGCCATGTGCCCTGCGGACAGACACCGTTTTTGGTGGAGCAGGCAGTAAACGATGTGGAAGAGTGTATCCAGGCTTCCGTGTCAACATTATTGAGCACTTCTTCGGAATCGACATTTATCTTGACAACACTTCCGTTCGCCTCGCACATTACCCACAGATAACCGTCGTTATCCGTACTCAGCATTGTCGGCTCGTTGCCGACCGGTATGCGTGTCAGCAGACTGCCGTCCTGGCCCGATAGACATATCACATTCCCCGTATCCGGACAGGCAGCCCAGAGATCGCCGTTCTTGTCAAGCGCTATACCGGAATAGCCGCCATCGTCTGTTTCAGAGGTATTCCATGTGCCGTTTTCCGTATCGAACTCGACCAGACCACCGTTCAAATTGGATATCCACAGCTTGCCGTTCTCGCCCTTGCAGGCACTTGCCGGAAGGCAGTTGTCGAGCCTGTATGAAGCCGCCAGAGCACACGTCACCGTGTTGACCCGGCAGAGCGTCCCCTGATCACGGCTGACAACCCACATGGAACTGTCGTCGCCGGCAATAATCGACGTCGGTCTGCCGACAAGATCAACATGAGCCAGTATCTCACCCGTTTCCGGGTTCATCTTTACGGCCTCGGCATCACTTTTAAGCGTGACCCAGAGATATCCGCTGTTGTCAAACGCAATACTCGATGGGCTTGCGCCCTTGCCGCCGACATTGAAGACCGGGCCGACACAATCGTCCGTTTTCCAGGGCATGGTCTCGGACGCGCTGATTCGCCCATCAGCATTTGCATCACAAGATGTGACCGAAAAGCCGTCGTGATTTGAGTCTGAACGTACTGCCGAGATGCGTACCACCTTACCGGTTGAACCGGGGTCCGCGCAGGCCACATAAGCGTTTCCCTTGGAATCGACCGCCACCGCGCACGGGTTCCAGCCACCGTTTGCCGGGCCGATCTGATAACGCGCCGTTTCACGCCCAGTCCGGGCATCTATACGCGTAATGGTATTTGCGGACGGGCTTGGAACCCACAAAAACGGAATGCTCATCTTACAATCATTGAGCCTGAGCCCGCCTAGAGAAGAAAAGTAGCTGATATTGTCGTGAAATCCTGCTGCAAGGTCATCCGACCCTACAAAGTCTCTTTCGTATACGCCCCACGCTGCACTCGCGGATATCATCATGACAGCCGCAAGAGCAAGTGCGACGCACACGGCTCGTCGCATCTGCAACATTTTGATTGCCCCCAATCCTAGCATGTATGGTTTTGTCGTCAAGGAATATATGCCATGCTCCTTTATCGCGGCGGGCTGTCAGGAATACCAGTATTGCACCCAGAGCGTTAGGACTAACGCATCTAAATTGGATTTGCCCTGTTTTTGGCCTCTGCGGTTAAAACCGCGGCTAGAAAAGCACGAAGTGTCCCTTCGTACACTGGAATACCAGTCGGCGAGGGCCGACTTTGTGTATTTTTTAGTCGCAAGACCACTAGGCCTGTAATCACAAATTTTGAGCTGTTACTGCTTGACAGGCCGCCTATATGGTGCTACGATATTGCGTTTCGTGCCACCCAACATACTGCACGACAGTAAGGAAAATATGAGCATGGCAAAAAGAGCTGTTGTTATTGTTGTTATGATATTGATTGCTTCGGCGTTATGCTGCAATGCGAACACTATATGGGACTACGAGGCGGTAGACACAAACGGTATCGGGACCAATCCGCTGGTGGCCGGGTTTTCCGGCGGCAGTTTTTCCGTTCCTGAAGAGATGGTGACCGTAGAGGGTGTGGCTCTTGCCGGTTACAACGAGATCGTCGATCCTGACGGCCCGGTCGGATACAGCACGTATTACACGGCATTTCTCCAGGATACGACAAGCGACCGCGGCGGCATTCAGATCTGGGCCGGATCATGGTTCTACGGCAACCTTTGGTCGGCGTATCGGCAAAGCTATTACATAAACTTTCAGGCAGGTGACAGGCTTCGGGTCACCGGCTATCTGGCAGATGCGCACAGGGGCAAGGTTGTGATCAACCATCTGCACACGGCCAACCCTTCGTATGCGTTTACAGTCGAAGTGCTGGACCATCCGGGCCTGCCCGAGCCTGCGCTCATAACAAAAGTATCTGACTGCAATTATTTCGATCAGAGCCGGGCAGGCGGAGGAGAATATTACCAGACCAGATATGTGCGGCTCTACGGCGTTCATGTAACAAGCGGCACGTGGACAAGCGGGCAGCAGCTTACCATAGGTGACTCGACCGGAGATGTAGGCATGCTCCTCTCGACAGTAGGAGACTTCAGCGGGTGCGCAAACCTGAAAGGCTCGCTGAGTGTGACCGGTATATTCGACCAGGAGGATACGAGCGTACCTTGCACATCCAACTACCGCGTCTGGGTTAAAAATAGTTCGGATATCGCGCTCGCAAGAGTGGTCTCGCGAGTATTTGACGACTGCTTCTACGTTCAGGAAGAGGGCAGGCAGAGCGGGATCAAGGTGATCGGCAGTTTCGACGTTCATCCGGGCGACAGGGTAGCTCTGCAGGGCACGTTTACGTCAGAAGGCCGTGAGCAGGTCATGGATGCGACCGCGTGCCCGGTCGTATACTCTGGGGATGCGCCGAAGCCTATTGGTATCAATGGACGCACGCTGTCTGCGGATAAAGGGCTGAGTGTGTCCGGAATCCTGGTGCGGTGCTGCGGAACGCTCGGCCAGTCAATAGGAGACGGCAACTATGATTTCACGACTGATAATGGCGACACGATCAGGCTCACCAAGGCCACCGGCATAACAGCTCAAGAGGGAGACTTTGTAGCTGTGAATGCCATTGCTTCATTGGAGGGTGATGGAGTTACGCCGAAGCTGATACTCGGCGATCCGAATGACTTGGCTGTGATGCATCATCCATCGACCACTATTGCAAATTAGCTGAGAGTAGAAAGTGCAAAACCCTGGAGAGTCCGCAAAAGCCTTTACTTTGATTGAGCTGCTTGTAGTGATCGCGATAATCGCTGTAATGGCTGGCATGCTGCTGCCCGTTTTGTCCGGCGCACGGCTCAGGTCGAAGATAGTGAGCGTGCATTCAGACCTGAGGCAGTTCGGTATAGCTATCGAGATGTATAAAGAAGACCGAGGCGGGTATCCGTTTGCGCGGCTCTCATGCTCGGAAAACCAGGAGATCGACTATTACGAAATGCCTCGCGAACTGTATACCATGGGTTATATTCCGGCGCATCGAATACTCGATCCGTTCAACCAGGAAACAAACGGTGATCTCGACGATAAGCGGCGCACGTATAAATACGTGGTGATCGGCTGGCAGTATTCTAACAATTTCAAGGTCCCCGGCGGTATGTGGATCCCCGGTAACTATCCCACGAGCACAAAAAGCTGTTACTATTATTATGAGGAGAAGGGCAAGAGCCTGCGAATCGGAACCACTCTAAAGCCGGAGGCAGTTCAAGCGCCCGTAAAGTGGGCCGTGTGGAGCGTAGGACCCGGCGGTGACCCGGGCTGGACACAGTCAAGCGCGCTGATGCAGCCTGTGCCGAAAAGCGAATGGTATCCGTATAACCCAAAAGGCGTTATCGTTCACCTCAGTGATGGAAGGACTTCCCCTTAATGAAGTATCGAGCACGAGATTTGAGTATAGGCGGACTCTTCGGCGCGCTGGGCGTTGCCGTTCCGATTCTGTTTCATATGGTAAATATGGGCATGGTCTTCTTGCCCATGCATCTGCCGGTTTTGATATGCGGGCTGTATGTATCGGCCCCGGTGGCATTTGCAGTCGGAGTGGTGACACCGCTGATATCATCTGCGATAACGGGCATGCCGCCATTGATCCCGACAGGTGTGCTTATGCCGCTGGAATTGGGTGTGCTGGCGGGTTCGGCAAGTCTGTTCAGCCGAAAGCTTAAGCTGCCGGTGATACTCTCGGTCATGCTTGCAATGACAGCGGCACGGCTGGTGGGAGGACTTGAACGAGTAATAATTGCTCCTATGATGGGTCTGCAGCAGGGATTTGTCGCATACCTGGCATTTTCTGTAATCGAAAGCTGGCCGGGAATTGCACTGCAGCTTGTTGTTGCGCCGATTGTGGTCAGAGTCCTCAAAACAAAGCGCAATTGCTAATCGTGACTTGTCTATCCAGTTGCGCCCTCACCCCAACCCTCTCCCCCAGGAGAGGGAGCAGGTCGGCGTTTCAAATCAAACAGGCAAATAATCAATATAAAATACAATATACGAAATCAGAGGGAGAATATATAATGCAGGAATTTGCTGATCTTGAGCTGGCAAAGAGGTTTCATGGCCACATGGGGCCGAACCTGGTAATTGGGATAAAGATGGGCAATTATGCTGTCAAGACATTGGGAATAAGCAATCACTTTGGGATCGATGTGGAGGTGCATTGTCCGGGCAAGCCGCCTGTGTCATGCATGATAGACGGAATACAGCTCTCCACGGGCGCGACCATGGGCAAGACAAACATCAGACATATCATAAGCGATGATGTGGTGAAGGCCGTGTTTAGAAATACTGAGAGTGGCACTACAGTTACGCTTGCTCCGGCGGATAGTATAGGCGCACGGTCGCTGGCATGGTATAACGAAGTAGGCGAAGATGAGGCATCGGCTAGAGTGTGGAAGCTGTCTGACGACCAAGTGTTTGTGGTATGCGAGAGCAAGTAAAAGCATCCGGTTGGATAGTGCGCATTCACCCGTATGTGCGGGTCTACTGCGCGCTGGCCTTGATAATAGCCGCGGCAGCGGTGCCCCACCCTGCCCAAGTATTGGTCATAGGCATGCCGATCATCGTGCTTGCTGTCTCATCGTCTCTATCATGGCGACGGTGGACCGCCGGGCTGTTTGCTGCCATATCACTTATAGCAGGGCTGATGGTTCTGTCGATATTATCGGGTATGTCAATTGCATCAGCCGAATTTGATCGGATGGGATTGTTCGTTGCCAGGTGTTTACTTGCATTCGCATGCTCATCGGCGCTGTTTCAAACGACAAGCCATATGGATATCTGCAAGGCGCTGGAATATATCAGAGTCCCGGCTCTGTTTACAGTAATCGCAGGACAGATATTTCGGTGGTTTGAACTCGTCCATCAAGAAACTCAAAGGATGAATACCGCCCGCGTGCTGCGCGGCGGCGATAGAAAGAGCCGGATCGGCCAGCTAAGAGACATTGCGGCGCTCCTGGGAAGCCTGATGATTCGGTCATTTTCACGCGCTGAGAGAGTCGCATCGGCAATGGAGTGCAGGGGATTCAATGGGCGCCTGCCGCGCTCTATCATGTCGGCCCCACATATGCTTGACTATGCGCCACTTGCAATTACTTTAGCCTATATCCTGGTGTCTTTGGTGGCGATATGAGATCAAACGCGGTATCCGTCCATAACCTCAGTGTAAGATATCCCGACGGCAGGCAGGGCATTAAAAATGTCTCCTTTGAGATAGAGCGAGGCGAATCCGTCGCGATACTGGGGGCCAATGGCGCGGGAAAAAGCACGCTGCTGCTTGCGCTGGTCGGTGTCCTGAGTGGGACTGGAGAGATCGAGATTGCGGGTATACCGGCTAACAGTAAGTCTCTGAGTGAAGTCCGGATGGCGGCTCAGTTGGTGTTTCAAGACCCTAATGACCAGTTGTTTTCGCCGGTCATCAAGGACGACATTGCCTACGGTCCGATAAACTTCGGTGTGCCTGCCGATGAGATACAAGGGATTGTGACGCAGAGCCTGGAAGCTGTAGGGCTTAAGGGATTTGAAGAACGTGAACCGCACAAAATGAGCCTGGGCGAAAAAAAGAGGGCCGCCATCGCGTCGGCAATTGCATGCCGGCCTGAGATATTGCTCATGGACGAGCCGAGCGCAGGACTTGATCCACGCGGAGCCAGGCTTCTAGCTGGTCTTTTGAACAAACTCGACTGCACGAAATTGATTTCCACGCACGATTTGACCTTTGCAAATACGGTTTGCACGCGGGCGATAGTTATGTCCGAGGGCGCAATTGCCGCTATCGGCTCCACGCAGGACATACTATCCGACGAATCACTGATGTCTGCATGCGGGCTTAAGTAATTTTGAGCATTAGGCATAAATAATCAATACAAAATACTAAATACTAAATCAGATGGCGCCCTCACCCTAACCCTCTCCCCCAGGAGAGGGAACAGATACTGCGGCACAGAAACCCATTCGGTAAAAATACACAAAAACAATAATAAATACGCGTGATGCGAATTAGATTGAGCGTAAATAGCGCCATTTTTCAGTCGGCGGAGGCCGACTTCGTGTCTTTGTTGCCGCGACTTCAGTCGCCTGGCGGTTAAAACCGCGGCTACAACCACACAAAGTCCCCCTACGGGGACTAGAATCGTAAATTAATCCGCATCAGGCGTAATAAATATAAAGTACTAATTATAAAATCAGCTCCACTCTCAACTACTTCTTCGACACCCATTCCAGATACTGTGCCGGATAAAACCGCCACGGCTCGTGAATGGCCTGCTTGATTCCTATGCGCGGGCGAGTAATGATTTGCCCGACATCGGTATGGTCATCGATCACGTAGAATCTATCGCCGAGCAGGTCTTCGCCATTAAGATCGGGGCCAATTGACATAGCCTGGGTCAGCTTTCCTGGGCCGCTGCAGAGGTCATGAGGGTTGTCTTTGCCTCGATTGCGCATCATGATCTCTATACCCTCAAGCGGCATAAGCGACCTTATCAGGACAGCCTCGCCGACGCCTTTGGGCTGGGTCACGAAGTTCATGCAGTAGTGAAAGCCGTAGGTGAAGTAAACATAAGCATGCCCCGGCTCGCCGAACATTGCGGCGTTGCGTTTAGTCATGCCCCTGGATGCATGACACGCCGGATCATCGCACAAATATGCCTCTGTCTCCACAATCCGGCCCGACAACACGCACTCATTCGTCACATGCACAAGCACTTTGCCGAGACACGCACGAGCAACAGTTACAGTCTCTTGAAGATAGAACTCGCGGGGAAGCTTATTAGATAACAACTGCCTGACCTGCAAAAATACCCCGGAAACCGGGGTATTTCATTTAATATTTTATATTTCATATTTAGTATTGGATATTTGGGTTTATAGTTCCTTCTTGCACAGATACCAGTCCACGTATTCATAACCCTCGGCAGCGCGCTTCTCTGCACCTTCCGAGGTAGTAGGCGGGGGCACAACCACCTTATCGCCCGGTTTCCAGTTTGCCGGAGTCGCTACGCCGTATTTATCTGTCGTCTGTAAAGCATCTACAAGCCGAAGGACCTCATCTATGTTACGACCATTGGACATTGGGTAGTAGAGCATTGCGCGAGTTATGCCCTTGTCATCGATTATAAATACCGCCCTCACGGTAGATGTAGTCGATGACTGACCGTGCAGCATACCGTAAGTCTGCGCCACTTTCATATCCAGATCGGCAATCACCGGAAATGGGACCTCGACCCTCAGCTTGTCCTTTATATTGCGGGTCCAGGCAAGGTGTGAGAAAACGCTGTCGATAGACAGGCCAATGAGCTGGACGTTTCGCTTGACGAACTCATCGTTCATCTGAGCAAATGCGACAAACTCCGTGGTGCAAACAGGCGTAAAATCGGACGGGTGCGAGAACATCACCACCCATTTGCCCAGAAAATCCGAGAGTTTGAGTTTACCGTGAGTCGTTATTGCTTCCCATTCCGGGGCAGGATCACCTATAAGCGGGTGTTTACAGACATTTTCCATTTCTTCTTCCATAACAAGCTCCTATCATAGTGTACTAAACTTCCATCGGGTACGGCCAGGCTGAGATGCCGCCGTCCATGAATTTGACGTTCTTGAAACCCTCGCCGTCGAGAATGCGCTGGGCCTCATAGCCGCGAATGCTGACTTTGCAGAACGTCACTATTTGAGTGTCCTTAGGCAGTTCGCCTGATCGCTCGCGGAGTTTACCTAACGGTATATTGACAACTCTCGGGTTCTTTAAACTCATCGCTTCAACTTCTATCGGCCCGCGAACGTCCAACAGCACGAAATCCTCACCTGCGTCAATCATACTTTTGACCTGCATCGGTGTAACGGAATGAGCAAGGTTATTTATCTTGTTGTCGATCACATTGGCTGCGTGCTGGAGTATATCGACCGCAGAAGAAAACGGCGGAGCATATGCCAGATCAAGCTCGGATATGTCGCGATATGTCCCGCCGAAAGAGAGCAGCGTCGCCATGACATCCACTCTCTTGGCCACATCGCCTGTCCCTACCGCCTGCATACCCAGGACTTTGCCTGACTTTGGATCGGCAAGGAGTTTTACGATCATCGGGCGCGATGTAGGATAATAATGAGCGCGGTCAGGGCCTGGCGTAAGAGCAGTTACGTACGGCATACCCAGCCTTATGCAATCTTTTTCAGAAAGCCCGACACGGCCTGCATTGAAGTCGAAAGCCTTAAATATCACGGTGCCCAGCACACCGTCAAAAGTGGAATTGCCCCCGGTGATGTTATCGCCTATAATCCTGCCGTGCTTATTGGCCGTGGAACCCAGCGGCACGTATGCGGATTTGCCCGTAATACGGTTCCAAGTTTCGGCACAGTCGCCGCCGGCGTAGATATTGGAGTCGTTCGTCTGCAGGCGCTCATTGACTTTGATGGCGCCTGTCTCGCCGATATCGAGTCCGGCATCTTTTGCCAGCTTAACATTAGGGCGGACGCCTATAGCGACCAGAACCATTTGAGTATCGACTTCGCCCTTATCGGTGATCACACGACTCACCTGCCCGGTATCATCAGCTTCCATGCCAAGCACTTTTGTGCCCGTCATCACATTGACACCTTTGCCCTTAATATGCTTCTCAAGGTGCGCTGCAAGCTCGGCATCGAGAAAGACAGGGACCAGCGTATCCATCATCTCGATCATAGTGACAGATATACCGCGAGACGTCAGAGCCTCGGCGACTTCCATGCCTATCAGCCCGGCTCCTATTATCACGGCATGCCTGCAGCCGTCTGTGGTCCACTTTTTGATGTTCTCGGCGTCTGTCGGGTGGTTGAGTCTGAAGACTCCATTGAGGTCGATACCGGGAAACGGCGGCATGACGGAGTCGGCTCCGGTAGCCAGAACGAGTTTGTCATAGGCGACCTCACTCTTCTCGCCGGTCTCGAGAAATACTACCTCCACCACTCTTTTCTTGCGATCAATGCGTTCTGCCAGTGTTCTGCTCATTACGTCTATCGCCTTGACGTTTTTGAAGAATGCGGCGTCTCGGATTACTCCCGCGCCAGCGCTCATAAGCTCGTCTGCAGTCTCTATCTTGCCCTCGATATAATACGGCAGGCCGCAGCCCGCATACGACAGGAGTTCGCCGCGCTCGATTATGGTGATATCGGCATGCGGGTCACGCCTGCGCGCTCTTGCCGCCGCCTTGGGGCCGCAGGCCACCCCGCCTATGACGACTATACGATATCGTGCCATCACTACCTCCAACTACTAATGCAAATACGTAGGTAGTTTTACCCAAATAGATGAGCTTGATAACTTAATTGAGGAAGAAATCTTGAGGATTTTACTTTGCAGATGGCCTGCGGTATACGGTAAATATGATCGTCAGAGATGCAACAATCATTGCGATGCTGACCCACTGAGCCTGAGTTAGCCCCAGGATCCACACCTGGGCGGAATATCCCTTTCTCAGGAACTCGACGAGGAATCTGTAGACTCCATACAGCCCGAGGTAGCTCACAAAGACGAAACCATTTGCGCGCCTGAGCTTTTCAAGCTGAGTGAGAAGTGCAAATATGAGCAGGTTCGCTATAGTCGCATAAATCTGAGTGGGATGCGACGGAGGTGTGAGTGTGCCGTTTTCAAGAAACCGCACGCCCCATGGCAGGCTCGTCGGGCAGCCGTAGCAGCAGCCGTTGAGGAAGCAGCCGATACGGGTAAATGCGTAAGCGATTGCAAGAGACGGAGCGAGCAGATCTGCGTACTGCAAAAACGAGAGCTTCGTGCGTTTGGTAAAGATATAGGCCGCAAGCACGGCGAAAAACACGCCGCCGTGAAAGCTCAACCCGCCTTCCCACACGGCGAAAAACCGGCTGAAGCTCTCCGTCCGCAGGTTCAGAAGAATATATACCAGGCGCGAACCTATGACACCGCTCAGGAGCACGACCAGAGCAAGGTCATAGATCCGGTCCGTGTTTATATCGCGCTTCTTTGCGACATATGTGGCTCTCCACAGCCCGAGTGAGAAACCTACGACCATCATCAGGCCGTAGGCTCGAATGGGAAGCCCGAATATTGTAAATAGTGTTGAATGCATAATTTCAAGAATTAAGAGTTATGGGTTATGAGTTTGCTTTTCTACAACATATACGTGATAAAACAGGAAAATCGCTCCCAGGACTATGGCGACATCGGCGAAGTTGAATGTCGGCCAGGCGTGCACTTGACCTCTGACTGATACATACACACTGACAAAGTCGGTGACCCCTCTTGAGGCAAACACGACTCTATCTATGAGATTGCCGACAGCGCCGCCCATAAGCAGCCCCAGTCCTATGACCAGACTCTTTGAGGTAAGGCCGTTTCTGCCGAGGCGGACAATCGCATATATGGCTACAAGAGCCGCAATGATAAACAGCGGCGCCCAGTTTGGAAGAACACCAAACGCAGCACCGCGATTATATGTCAAATCTAAATTTAACAGGCCGGGGATCACTGTAAACACACTACCGGCTGCCAGAAAATGGCGCGCAAGAAGCTTTGTGACCTGGTCAACAACAACCGTCGCGAACGCAATCAAATAAAACAATACGGCTTTCTTTGTGGTCAAATTATCTTCTCTCAAGTGTCGCCTGACAGTCGATACAGAGCGTCGCGTATGGGATCGCCCTCAATCTATCAGGATGGATGGGATTCCCGCATCTGTCGCAGTTGCCATATGATCCGACTTCTATCTTTTTGAGAGCATCGTCGATCTTTTCAAGAATATCCTTGAAGCTCTCGTCAATGGCTTGATCCTTCGTGCGCTCATACGTATCGCTCGCAGCATCCGCCGGGTGATTGTCATAATCAGACAGCTCGTTGCTTTCCTCAGCAGTGCTCGCGCTCATCGCCCGATGTTCGAGTGTTATTCGATCCTGTTCCTTCAAAAGAAGTTTCTTGTACTTCTGCAGATCCAGTTTATGCTCCATCGTAATCTCTCCGATTCTGTCAGGAGATCGCCTCACGGCAGCGGTCACACAGACCAGGGTGATCGCTGTGACTGCCGACAGACTCCAAAACCAGCCAGCAGCGCTCGCACTTATTGCCTATTGGCGGTTGCACCTCGACTGTCAGTTCATCGCCGGCTCCCTTGACCAGTTCGACCTGCGATACGATAAATATCGACGGCAGATCAGCCGCATAGTTGTTAAGAAATGCGTAGAGATCATCAGGCGCAGTGAGCTTCACGCGAGACTCCAGCGGCTTGCCTATCTTTCCACCCTGGCGAGCCTCTTCAAGCGTCAACAGCACCTTGTCCCTTACTTCCAGTATCTTAGCCCAGCGCTCTGCCAGGTCATTGTCTAGCCACTCAGGATGCGCCTGAGGAAACTCTGCCAAAAGAACGGACTCCGACTTATCCTCACCCGGAATCTCCTGCCACGCCTCCTCGGCGGTGTGCGAGATTATCGGCGCAAGCAGACGCGTCAGCGTTGAAAGAATCTCATATAACGCCGTCTGAGCAGAACGCCTCTGCCGCGAGTTTTGCGCGGAGGCATATAGTCTATCCTTCAGGATATCCAAATATAGGCTGCTCAAATCCACCGCGCAGAAATTATGCACGGCGTGATAGACCTTATGGAACTCATTTGCCGCATAGAAAGAATCGACCTGGTTTATCAGCTCGGTTGTCCTGTGCAGCATATAGCGGTCTATCTCAAGCAAGCTCGCGTAATCGACCTTGTCTTTCGTCGGATCGAAATCGTTGATGTTGCCGAGCATATATCTGAATGTGTTGCGCATGCGGCGATAGGCATCTATCGCGCGGGTAAACATCTCCTGCCCGAAACGCACATCCTCAAAGTAATTCAGTGAAGACATATAGAGCCTGAGCACATCCGCGCCAATACTTTTGATCGCCTGCTTAGGCGAGATAGCGTTGCCGCCGGATTTGCTCATCTTCTTGCCTTCGGCATCCAAGATATAGCCGTGAGTAACTAAATCCTTAAAAGGCGCCTCACCTTTTGTGGCTGTGCTTATTATTATCGACTTATTAAACCAGCCACGATGTTGATCTGACCCCTCAAGATATGTGTCTGCTTTATATGTGCCATACAGACGCTCCGTAACAGCTCTGCAGCTCGATCCAGAATCAAACCATACATCTAGAACATCAGTTTCCTTAGTAAATTCATTGCCGCCGCACACAGGGCAAACGAAATCATCTGCAAGAAACTCTTTCGCGTCTTTTTCGAACCAAGAATCAGACCCGTTTACCAAAGCATCTTTATAGACTCGGTCGATCATATCTTTGCTCATAATCGGTTCCCGACAAGCCTTGCAGAATATGACCGGAATGCCAACCCCCCAAGACCTCTGGCGGGATAAGCACCAATCAGGAGATGTTGAAATCATTGAGTAAAACCTGTTCCGACCTTCCGGTGGGAAGCATTTGACCTTCTCAATTTCTTTCAGGATTCTTTCCCGCAGATCATTGTGATCCAGTGACATGAACCACTGCTCTGTCGTGCGAAAGACAACGGGCTTATGACATCTCCAGCAGTGAGGATAACTGTGAGTGATATCGCAGCTTGCAAGCAGGTTGCCCACCTCAGCGAGCCTATCGAGGACAGCCTTGTTGCCTTCGCGAATGATATGAAGTCCCTCGAACTCACCGGCTTCTTTAGTGTAATAGCCCCGGTCATCTACAGGGTTCAAAGGTGTCAGGCCATAGCGCTGGCCTGTCTCGAAGTCCTCTCGGCCATGGCCTGGAGCTGTATGCACAACACCGGTTCCGTCCTCTAGGGTCACATAACTCGCATGAACTAGCATCGACTCGCGATCGAATATAGGGTGCTTGAAGACCATTCCCTCAAGCTCCGAGCCCTTAACCGTCTTGGCGACGCAGTAGTTTTCTTTGCCTATCGCATGCATAGTCGCGCCGACCAGTTCGGCTGCTATTACATATCTGTCTCCATCAACATCCACGAAGGCATACTCATAATCAGGATGCACGGCGACAGCCATGTTCGCCGGGATCGTCCATGGAGTGGTTGTCCAGATGATTGTGTATGAGTTAGCCGCGGGCTTACCGTCGAAAAGGCCCTTCGGGTCCTTGACCAGCGGGAAGCGGACAAATATCGACGTCGACGTATGATCGGCATATTCGATCTCAGCCTCGGCGAGAGCGGTCTCATCGTGTATGCACCAGTGTATAGGCTTAAGACCACGATATATATAGCCCTGCTCCACAAGCTCACCGAAAACCTTGATGATCGTCGCTTCATATTCGCGGCTCATCGTGAGATAAGGGTTATCCCAGTCACCAATGCAACCCAGACGCATGATCTGATCGCGTTGCACATTAACCCATTTTGTAGCATACTCGCGGCAGGCCTTGCGCATTTCGAGCTTGGTTGGCGTCAAATGCTTCTTGCGGAACTCCCCGGAGACTTTGTTCTCTATCGGCAGGCCATGGTTATCCCAACCGGGAGTGAATGGAACACGATAACCTTTTAGCGCTTTATACTTAAGAATAAAGTCTTTTAAGGCTCTGTTGAGCGCATGTCCCATATGGATATCGCCATTGGAGTACGGCGGGCCGTCGTGAAGTATGAACGTGCCGTTGGGCGCATCACGCTCGGACATCTTTTTATATATATCTTTTTCCTCCCAAAGCTTCTGAATAAGCAGTTCCCTGTTCGCCAGGTCCGCTTTCATTGGAAATGAAGTTTTGGGAAGATTTACTGTTTTGCTGTATTCCATTTTTAACTCTCTATTCTCCGCTCTTCGCTCTCCACTCTTTAACAAACTCCGCTACTGCATCCTGCCACGGCCTTGCATTATCGCGCCCCAATAGCTCCATCTTGTAATGCCTCAAGACGGAATACTTGGGACGCTTTGTTGGAGTGGGCCAGTCTTCAGATTTGATTGGGACGACCTCAACATCAGTCATACCCGCTTTTTCAAGAATCTCTTTCGCAAACTCATACCACGAGCAGCCGCCCGCGTTAGTACAGTGGTACACTCCATATAGAGGTGAACCCACCAATCCGATAAGATACTGCGCAAGGTCTTTTGCATATGTCGGGCAGCCGAACTGATCGGCCACTACCCTGAGCTGCTTGTTTGTCTGCGCAGCCTTCAAAATTGAGAGTGGGAAGTTCTTGCCATGCGGAGCGAAAACCCAAGATGTGCGCACGACATAGTGCTTGGGGCAAATCTCACGCACTGCCATTTCTCCGCCGAGTTTGCTGGCGCCGTATACGCTGATCGGGTTTACACTGTCGAACTCAGTATAGGCTTCGCCCTTCTCACCGTCAAAAACGTAATCCGTGCAGACATACGCGATTGCGCAGCCTATGGAAGCACACGCGCACGCGAGGTTCCATGTGCCCACAGCATTGATCTTAAACGCCTTGTCTGGTTCGCGCTCGCAGCCGTCTACATCGGTCATGGCCGCACAGTGGATCACCATCTCCGGCCGCAGGCGATTTATAACTTCGAACACCGCGCTGGTATCCGATATATCCAGCATCTCGCAGCCTTCGAGGACATCAGTCGGTATGACGTCATGGTTTTCTTTTTTGAGCCCCTCGCACACCAGGCGGCCCAGCATCCCGCAAGCGCCGGTCACTAATACTCGCACACTATACCCCCGGTACATGCCGCAAAGCCCCTGGCACTCGAGCAGGGGCCTTACATATAATAACTACTTCACTATTATACCGGCGAACAAGTGGAAGGTCAAGAAATCACATTCACAATAGACTTGACTTGCTGAACCGTCTACATCACTTTTTAAAAGCTGCCTTGAACTGCTCCGCCACTATCTTCTGGGTTTCATGAGGCATTTTGGGCCAAATCGGCAAGCTCAGGACCTCGGTCGAGCAGAGGTCTGAGTTTGGCAGCACGGCAATGCCCAAATCGCTATATACCGGCAGTCTGTTGACCGGCACCGGATAGTACACGAATGATCCCACGCCATTTTCGCCCATCTTTTTTTGTATTTCATCGCGCTTGCCGTCTGTGACGCGGACCGTATACTGATGGTAGACGTGCTTGGTATAACCGGCCTCGGCAGGAGTAATCACTCCGGGAACATCCTTGAACATTTCATTGTAGCGAGAGGCTACAGCTCTGCGACCCGCATTCCACTCGTCGATATGGCGCAGCTTTATGCGAAGGATCGCAGCTTGAATCTCATCAAGCCTGGAATTGTATCCGATAACCTCGTTGTAATACTTTTTCGCCGCTCCATGGGCTCTGAGCATGCGGACTTTGGCCGCAACATCATCGTTGTTGGTCGTAAACATACCGCCGTCGCCGCAGGCCCCCATTGTTTTCGACGGGAAGAATGACAGAGCGCCGCCGTCGCCTATCGAAGCTGCTTTTCTGCCCTTATACTCGCTGCCGAAAGCCTGAGCGCAATCTTCCAAGACTTTGAGCCCACGCCTTGCAGCAATTTCAAGCACCGGGTCCATATCGACCGCATGACCGTAGAGATGCACCGGAATGATGGCCTTTGTTTTAGGAGTGATCTTGGACTCGATCTGCGAGACATCGATGTTGAACGTCACCGGATCGATATCAACAAAAACCGGAGTTGCTCCTGCATGGCTTATGGCTTCGGCTGTCGCAAAAAACGTGAACGGCGTCGTGATGACTTCGTCGCCATTGCCGACACCCAGCGCTCGAACGCCCATTACCAACGCATCAGTGCCGGAGTTACACGCAATTGCATGCTTCACGCCAAGATAGGCCGCCATCTCTGCCTCGAATTCTTTGACGTTCGGTCCCATTATGAATTGCCCTTTTTTCAGAACATCCTGAATTGCGGGCATGATTTCGTCCCATATTGACTCGATTTCCGGAGACATATCCAGAAGAGGTATCTTGTTTGCCATTTTGTATCAGTTCTCCAATTTTGCGCTTCAGTCAACCTGGTTAAACTTTTCTGCTGCCGCCTGCAATACTTTAATTACCTCCACACCGCTTTCACCGTTTGAAATTGGTGTCTTACGCTGCGTGCAGCACTCCAGAAAATGGGTCAACTCCAGCGTGAGCGGCTGCCCGCTTCCTTCATAGACCAGTTCTGACCCGTTATCGATATTCTTGAGGTCTGAGCCGACTGTCTTGCGATGCAAAGTCACGTTCTGTTCCAGCTCATTATAGACCAACATTCCTTTTGAACCGATCAGCACCATACCGCGGTCCTTGATCGGCCAGAGCCAGGAACAGTGAAGATAATTCTGCACACCCCCTGGAAATGTCATATGAACATGGACGTCGTCCTCGATAGTCGGCTGAAGCACTCTCTGCCCCTGAGCTTCGATAGTCTCCGGCTTATTACCAATCAGGAACAAAGCGACGGCCACATAGTGCACGCCGAGGCTCCAGAGCACGTTTTCGACGTCGCGTGCGCGGCCAAGGCCCAGACGATGCTGATGTATGCTCTTGTGCTCGCCTATCGTTGACGAGGTAATTGCCTGTTTTATCCACTGAACAGCGGGCTGATAGAGCAGCAGGTGCCCGACCATAAGAATTTTATCACGCTCGCGGGCAATGCGCACAAGGTCTTCGCTATCCTTTGCCGAAAGCGTCATCGGCTTCTCCACGAAAACATTCTTACCTGACTCAAGCGCTTCTTTCGCAATATCATAATGCCACGGAGCCGGCACCGCAATGCACACCGCCGAAACGCCGCTTTTCATTACCGGATCGATATTATCATATACGGTAATGCCGGGATATGCCTCGACAAGGCCACTTCGCAGACCTGGATCAAGCTCCGTGACACTGTCCAGCGCATCCATCGCGTTCAGCGTGCGAACAATGTTTTTGCCCCACATCCCGGCCCCAATAATTGCGGCTTTCATAATAAAGTGATCCTTTCCCTGTGTTTTGTAATCATTCGCGTAGCGTTGCGCGTATCAAAGACTTTCTTGGAGTTAGCTACGACAAAATCATAATCCACATTGGAGTGATCGGTCAGAATCAAAACCATATCCTGCTCGCCAAGCAGCTTTACGGTCAATGGCTCACTTTTCATCTCTATCGAATTGAACTTGAAATCGGAAACGAACGGATCGTGATACTTTATTGTAGCGCCGTCTTTTACCAGCATCTCCAGTATTTCAAGTGACGGCGATTCTCTGCAGTCATTCAGGTCCTTTTTGTATGTTACTCCCAGCACCAATAACTTTGACCTTGACGGCGCAATTCCGAGTTCGTTGAGCACGCGCCAGGTCTTCTCACACACAAACTCGGGCATGTGACGGTTTGTCTCACCGGCCAGCCTTATGAACTGCGTATTAAAATTAAGCTCTTTTGCTTTCCATTCCAGATAATGGGGATCAAGAGGTATACAGTGACCACCTACGCCCGGGCCCGGATAAAAAGGCATGATTCCGAAAGGCTTTGTAAATGCGGCATCCAAGACCTCCCACACACTCAGCCCCATACGATCGCACAACAAAGCCAGCTCGTTTACAAGCGCAATATTGACTGCGCGAAAAGTGTTTTCGTATACCTTTACAAGCTCGGCTGCCTTGGCGCTCGAAACGGGAACGACATGCTCGATTGTTGACGAATAGAACGCAATAGCAACTTCCAGCGAATCAGGTCCGACACCGCCGACCACCTTGTTTGTGTTTTTGGTAGTGTAGCGTTTGTTGCCCGGGTCCACGCGCTCGGGTGAATGCGCAAGGAAGAAATCCTTGTCGGCCTTGAGACCGCCGGACTCGAGCACCGGCTGAATCACCTCTTCGGTTGTTCCGGGGTATGTTGTAGACTCAAGGCTGATGAGCTGACCGGGGCGGATGTGATCCGCGAAAAGCTTCGTGACATTCTCTACATACTGAAGGTCGGGGGAAAGATTCTTTGTCAGAGGTGTCGGAACGGCTATTACAAGGACATCCAAGTCGCCTGCTTCATCATAACCACCCACAGCGGAGATCAGCCCCTTGCCGACCAGTTCTTTGAGCTCTTCATCTTTGACATCGGATATGAAATTCTCGCCGCGATTGACCATATCCACACGCTTTGGATTGCGATCGACGCCGATGACTCTAAAGCCCATCTTGGCTTTTTCGACAGCGAACGGCAGCCCAACGTAGCCAAGACCCGCGACACCAACAAGCGCAGTTCTGTTTTTAATCTTATCAAGTAAAGCTTGCTTGGTATTAGCCATACATCATCCTTTCTTGAAAATCCGCATTGCCGGGTTCTCCAGTCTTGCAGTTATTATATCATAACGATGAGGTGCGCAGATGCATCCGCCTCAAAATAGGGAGTTGCCGTTGAAGGAATGGAGCAGTCTTTGAAATAACTCAACACTATGAAAATATGTACCATAGTCGGCGCAAGGCCCCAATTCATAAAAGTCAGCCCCGTAAGTCGAACAATCAAGACAGCAGGTCATAACGAAATTCTCATCCATACAGGTCAGCATTATGATCATAGAATGTCTCAAGTGTTTTTTGACGAACTGGGAATAAAAGAGCCGGACATAAACATGGAAATAGGCTCGGGTTCACACGCCGAAATGACGGCCAAAATGCTTATTGGAGTGGAAAGGATCATCTTGGAGCACAATCCCGATTGGGTCTTGGTCTACGGCGACACCAACTCGACACTTGCCGGCGCACTTGCCGCCGTAAAGCTTCACATACCAATTGCACATGTAGAATCAGGGCTGAGGTCTTTCAACAGACGAATGCCGGAAGAAATCAACAGAATTGTCGCTGATTCGGTATCCGACATCCTTTTCGCCCCGACACAGGACGCAGCCAAAAATCTAGCCAATGAAGGTATACCTGCCAGGCGAGTGCACTTGGTAGGCGATGTCATGTATGACGCTGTGCTACTCCACGGAAGCAAAGCTGACCGCGAAAGCAAGATTTTGAATGCTTTGGGATTGGAATCGGGAAAATTCGTACTTTCGACAGTGCACCGCGCCGAAAACACAGACGAACTGAACCGAATCAATGCTATTATAGGCGGACTGAGCAAGCTGGCAAAGGAAATTCCGGTAGTGCTGCCGCTCCATCCGAGGACTCGAGAAGCTTTGAAACGCTGCAGTCTTCTGGAAACTGCGAAAAGGAATTTGAAGCTGATCGAACCGGTCGGCTATCTGGATATGATCAAGCTGGAAAAGAGCGCTGCCCTCATTGCCACCGATTCCGGTGGCGTGCAGAAAGAAGCGTTCTTCCAAAGGATTCCATGCGTAACCTTGCGAGATGAGACTGAATGGGTTGAATTGGTAGAGATGGGCTGGAACAGTCTCTGCCCGCCAACGGGCGCCGAGCATATTGCAGAGGCTTTGCGCTCAATGATCGGTGTTGTCGGCAGAGACGAACATCCTTACGGCGATGGCAACGCATCCGAAAAGATTGCCCGAATTCTGACCGAAACCCAATGTTAAAAACAGAACAGGAGATATATTGTTCATGAGTGATTATTTCGTACACGAATCGGCATATGTCGATGAGGGCGCAAAGATAGGCAAAGGCACGAAGATATGGCATTTCAGTCATATTATGTCCGGCTCCGAAATCGGAGAGGGTTGTATTCTAGGGCAAAATGTGTGTGTATCGCCCGGTGTCAAAGTGGGTAAGAAGTGCAAAATTCAAAATAATGTCTCGCTGTACGAGGGGGTTATCCTCGAAGATTACGTATTCTGCGGACCGAGCATGGTCTTTACAAATGTGATAACTCCGCGTTCGGAATATCCCAGAGCCACAAGCGAGCACTATCACAAGACACTGGTAAAGCGCGGTGCAAGCATCGGCGCAAATGCTACGATCCGGTGTGGAATCACACTGAATGAATGCGCATTTGTGGCCGCCGGAGCAGTTGTCACTAAAGATGTGCCAAGCTATGCGATAGTCGCGGGAGTGCCGGCAAAGATAATCGGCTGGATGAGCGCCTATGGCGATGTAATGGATTTCTCAACCAGCGACACATACACGGACAGTATCGGCCACACATACAAGAAATTGAGCGATATTGAAGTGATCAAGGTTAAGGAATAGAACGGGAATAATACACCGTCTTATATATTGGGCGTTGCCGTACTGGCATATTGATACGCAGAAACACTGGAGATGATTTTGCACAGGAAGTTCTTGTTTACATTCATCGCGTTCGGCATCATCCTGTCTGCTCGCGCGTTCGGTGAAACATCTGATACGCTCCGAGTAGGTCTGACGCGCTTCAGTAACTGCGCTTCGCTTACAGTCAGTTCATCATCGGGCGCAATTATAATAAGCAGCGATGGAAACAAGACTGCGAGCAGTGTCGCAATACAGATATCGGACTCAACCGTCAGCGTAAGGCCGGATAACAGCGATTCAGTAATATCGGCTTCCCCGATCAGCTTATCTTGCGATAAACCGGACGGACTGCTTATACTCGATAGCCCGGCATCAAAAGAGATGAAATATCGCGGTTCCATCGAGGTGAGCATTAACAATGGGAAGCTGAGTATCGTAAACATTGTAAACGTTGAGGATTATCTGCTAGGAGTTATGCCTGCGGAGATGGGCGATTCCAGCCCCACAGAAGCCCTGCGGGCACAGGCAATCACCGCGAGGACATATGCTCTAGGCAACAAACGCAAGCACTCCTCTCAAGGGTTTGATGTTTGCGACAGCACCCACTGTCAGACATACAACGGAGCTAATTCGGAGAGAGCCAGGTGCAGCCAGGCTGTGATCGATACGAAAGGCATGGCGCTGACCTATGACGGCAAGGTCGCTGAGGTTATGTATTCAACAGACTGCGGCGGGGCAACTGTAAACTACTCCGAGACACATCCAAACTCTAACTTCCCGTATCTGTGCGGCACTGTCGACCCGGACGATATAGCACGTATCACCTGGGAGCAGCCATACACTCTCCAAAAACTGGGCGAAAAGCTCGTGGCGGCGGGAGTCAAAGAAGCCGACGGTCTGCAGAACATAGTCATCTCAAAGACTGGGTCAACAGGCAGGCCGCTGGAAGCGCAAGTAACCGGCACGGCAGGGAGCACAACAGTTAAGATTGAAAAGATCCGCGCGGCGCTAGGGTTTAAGAGCGCAATGTTCACTATCGAGTCGGATGGAAATGGGAAAGTCGTATTTAAGGGCAAGGGCTCAGGCCATGGTGTTGGGCTATGCCAGAGGGGCACAATAGGCCTTGCATCAGCGCCCCACAACTACACTTATGCGCAAATACTTGCTCACTATTTCCCGGGTACCGTGATAAGCGGAGGAGCGCCTGTTGTAGCTGCAGCGGACGTGACGCAGGTGGATGATCAGATATTAAAAGCTCCGGTACCGGTTGCAAATAAGCACAATAAGACCACAAAGGCAGAAAAACAGCCGGTGATCTTCGATGTCAGGCTTGCCCCCCCCGACTCGCTTTAAGCTGCAGCGCAGCAGCATAGACCTGGCGCTTGGGCAGTTTGAACTCGATCATGGCCCGCCTCACAGCATCACGCTCCGACTCGCCTGACTCCATCAACTGAGCAAGCCGGCTCGCGAGGCTGACGCGCGGTTCTTCCTCGGCTGCCGGGACAGATGCACCGCTGATGACAATTACAAACTCTCCGCGCGGCTTGCGCTCGGTGAAGTATTCGATTGCCCCACTGACTGTTCCGCGATAGGTCTCCTCAAACATCTTGGTAGCCTCGCGCACGATTGCAATTTGCCTGTCGCCGAGTTCATCGCGGACCGACTCAAGTGTCTTTATAAGTCTTAGAGGAGACTCATAGAGACATATTGTGCGCATCTCGTGCTTAAGACTCTGGAAAAACGCTTTGCGCTCGCTGGATTTGCGCGGCGGAAAGCCGTCGAATGCGAAGTGAGCTGTCGGCAGGCCTGATACGACCAGCGCCGTAATGACAGCAGTCGGCCCGGGAATAGATTCTACAGACACTCCTTCGCCTATGCAAAGCGCGATAAGCTCATGTCCGGGATCCGATATACCGGGGGTCCCTGCGTCGGAGACCAGCGCGACATTCTTGCCGTCCAGGAGCATCTCAAGTATTTGCTCGGACTTTTCGGCCTTGCTGTGCTGGTGATATGAGATCAGAGATGTATGGATATCAAAATGGCTCAGGAGCTTCTTTGTGACGCGCGTATCCTCGGCGGCGATGACATCTGCTTCCTTGAGCGTGCGCAGCGCCCTGAAGGAGATATCCTCGAGATTGCCAATTGGTGTAGCGACTATGTAGAGTTTACCGGGCATATCTGGTAACAGGCAACAGGCAACAGGTAACAAAAAGTGGCTGATAACACGCTGATACTTCTATCATTGCACCATCAGCCACTATTATTTGTTTCCTAAAGCCGGTTTCCTATTTTTTACTCCCATTCTCGGACGGCTTGGGTGCGCTTCTGCGCTGTTCGGCCTGCATTGCCTTGGCTCGCTTATCATAATCGGCAAGCCACTTCTGCTCAGCGGCGACAAGCTCAGGATGCTTGAGCTGCTGGAACTTGGTTACCAACTGCTCGTGAGACGCTCTATCGTTGTGCGCCACATCACTTGCGGTCTTATACTGCTCCAGAGCTTTTGCGGTCGTTGCAGCCTTCTGCTCGGGCTTGTCTTTCGCGGCCTGAGCCATCAGCATATCACCCAGAAGAATTCGCAGGTCAGGAGTATCAATCGTATCGTTTGCGCCCTCGACCAACGGGTAGAGTATATCCAAGCCTTCTTTGACCTTGCCGTTCTCATAGAGAAGCTGGGCAAGCTTGGCATTGATCATCTGATTGTCGAGCCGATTGGCACGCGCTTTCTTCAAAGCGTTGATAGCGTCCGCAGACATCTTCATGCTCTTTGTGGGATCCGTAAAAGCCGTGCGTGATTTTACTATCAACCAGTATGCGCGCAGCTCGGGATCACTGACCTTGACATTCTCGTCCTTCTGCATCTGTGTCTGGAAAGTCATCAGACCTGCCATTTTGCGATCATCGGCAATCTGCTTGCGTCTGTCGGCATTAGTCTTTTTGTCCATCTTTGCAGGGAGTTTGGGCGTCACGCTCTCCAGTTTGACAATAAACGTGCCGTAGTCCGTCTTGATGGGCGAAGAGACCCCACCCGGCTCTAACTTGGCGATAGCATCTCGGACCTGGGCAGGCAGTGACCAGCGAGTATCGAACGAGTATTCCGTCGCAGAACTGCTGTTCATCAACGAACCCTGTGAGTTCTCCTTCGCTATCTTTGCAAAGTCTGCTCCGCCTCTGATCTCGGTCATGATCTTGTTGATGCGCGTCTTTAGCTGGTCTTCCGGCATCATACCCTTCAGGAAGGATATCTGCCGTATTTTGTAGACATTGTAGCTGTCCGTGACATCCTGCTCCGAAACGGGCTTGAGACTCTTTTCGATCTTGTTCTGTATACCTTCATATGCCAACTTGGCGCGGATATCATCGGCTGGAATTTTTTCGCGGATCGCATCTTCCATAACACCAATGGATTGACCGATACTGGATAGTTCTCTCTTGAATTTCGAATCATCTCTTGGATCAAGAGTGCGCTCATCATCGGACAGGTCGCTGCCCATAATCGACTCACGGTTCTGCATGAGCGCCTTGACAACTTCTTTGTCGACCTCATCATTGACTTTGCGGTCGCTGATATCGACACCCATCTTTTCGGCTTCGCTGAGTATCAAGCGGCCCTGGACCATCTGGGCGAATACCGCCGCCCTGTAATCGGCAAGTTGAAGAGCAGAGCGAATTCCCCTCTCCTTTGCCTGTTCACTTGTGGCTTCCCAGGCATTCTCAAAGTCGGACCGCTGTATTTCTTTGCCGTTGACTACGGCGACTACATCGTTGCCGCCCTGAACACGGTTGCCGCCTTTGCTGCCGGGCATGGCTCCGAATGTAAAGATTGCACCTACAATAAAGATAATGGCTATCCCAAGCATGACCCACTTGAGGTGCTGGCCGAACTCAGTTCTCAGTTTGTATATACTCATGTATGGATAATCCTCCGGATGGATCGATCATAATGCATTACAACTCTAATGTTACAGAACCTGCTGCTCAAAGTCAAGAAAACTCATGCAAGGATATCTCATATTCATAAGCAGCCAAAGGTTCAATCATGGAAGAACGGAAAATACGGAAACACAGAAGAAATGGAACTTGGGCGCACCCTGCATGTTAATGGAATGACGCTTTTGCGTCTACTACTTCGCCTTTTTCGCTCTGCTTGACGAATCTCGACTCGGCAATAAGACGCTGCAGTTCTTTCTCGAAAGCCTGGCTATCCAAGGGTAAGTGCACCGTGGAATCGGTAAGAGTCGAGTAGATCATCGCGTTGGCAAGCTCCACAGACTTAATCCCCTCTTCGGCTGGAGAAAGCAACGGAGTTCCGTCAAGAATAGCGTTCACAAAGTTTTGCGTTATCTCCATGTGCTGGCCACCGCTCTTTACGGGGATGTCTATATTCCAAACGGGCGGGAAGACAAACCCTGTAGGGCATGTCTTGCTGAACTGAGTCGTCTGGACCTCATTTCTTGTAAAACTGAACTTGCCGCCTTCAATGATAACCTTGCCCTGCTCACCGGCAACTTCCAAACGATTGGTGCCGGGGAACTCGCCGGTAGAAGTTATCAGCACACCTGTCGCCTTGTTGGAATATTCCATATAGGCGGTGACTTCATCTTCAATCTCAACATTGTGGCGCACGCCGAAACCACAAAATGCTCGGATTTTTTCCGGCATACCAAAGAAATACTGCCAGAGGTCAAGATAATGCGGGCTCTGGTTCATTAGCACACCGCCGCCTTCACCGGCCCAGGTGCCTCTCCATCCACCGCTGGCATAGTATGCCTCGCTCCTGAACCAGTCGGTGCAAGTCCAGTTGATGCGAACTATCTCACCCAACTCACCGGTGTCGATGAGCTGCTTTAATTTCTTCCACCAGCCGATGGTGCGCAGGTTGAACATGACCGCAAAGACCTGCTTCGGGTCTTTGTGAGCCGCCAACAGGCGCTCGCAATCGGCTTTATGCACCGAGATGGGCTTTTCGACCAGAACATGAAGGCCCTGTTCGAGGGCGTCGATGCCTATGGTCGTGTGGGCATAGTGCGGCGTGGATATTAGGACCGCATCAACCTCACCGGAGCGGATCATTTCTTCGCTGCTGGTAAATTTTTTCAGGTCCGAGAACTTCTCAATACGATTCGGGTCAATATCGCACACTGCTGTAAGTTCGCAGCGCTTCACATCGCCGGCCCGCAGGTAAGTGGCATGATGGTTGCCTATTACCCCCAGACCGATTATTCCCAAGCGGACGCTTCCACTCATTGCTCTTCCTTTCCGTCAACAGACGTGTGTCCTCGACATTCGTCATTTCGAACTCCGAAGCAACCTGCTTTTGACAACGTCAATTCCAAAGCAGATTCCTCATATTCGTTCGGAATGACAGATGTGAGCGTTCGAAATGACTGTGTCCGAAACGTCTATAGTTTTGCAACTGGTTTGGACAACATATGCTTCGACAACAAGAGCTTGAATGCCTTCAATCAACAAGGTTATTTCGGATGTAATCGAAGCTGATCTTTAGTGATTCGAACGGGTCGCGCCTGCATTCATCCTGCTCAACGATATACCATTGGCAGCCGGACTCCTGCGCGGCATGAATTATTTCGTGCCAGTTCAAGTTTCCATTGCCCACCTCTGCATATGTAACAGACAGGTCGGGCATAACCGCATAATCTTTCATGTGAAGCAAGGGAAGCCGTCCGTTAAGCTTCCTGCACCAGTCTGCCGGATCACCCCCGCCGTATTGTATCCAGTAAGTGTCCGGCTCGCCCTGGAGGTAACGCGGGTCGGTATGAGAATAAATCACATCCAGCATAAGCTCGCCCTCAAACCGGCGAAACTCGATATGGTGATTATGATAAGCAAGCGTTATCCCGGCCTCAGCCAGAACCCTGCCGGACGCATCCAGACGCGAGGCAAAGGACTCAACATCGGCAAGAGAATTAAGCTCCACACCAGCCGGATACGGATATGCCGTATAGATGCAGTTGAGCTTATTGAGCCGGTCTATTATCGCTTTCGGATCGTCGAGCAGGCTCTGACCGTTTTCATGAGTGGCGCAGCAGACCAGTCCCTCGCCGTCGAGAATCCTTACAAGCTCGGACTCGTATATCGGCCCCATGCCACTAAGCTGCACGGCCTGATAACCGATATCGCTCACTTTCTTGAGCGAAGCCGCAATATCGGCGGGTGTTTTGAGGTAATCCCTGAGTGTATATAACTGCGCAGCGACCTGTTTCAGCTTCATTTGGTGACCTCCAACATTGCTTCGTACTCTTTTGCATTGCTCGCGCGCGACAGACCCTCGTCCCGGCTGATCATACCTCTCTTGACCAGTTCGGCAAGATATTGATCAAGGGTCATCATCCCCTGTCTGCCGCCGGTCTGGATCATCGAAGCTATCTGGAATGTCTTAGCTTCACGTATCAGGTTTCGGATGGCAGTTGAGTTCATCAATGTCTCAAAAGCCGCTACCCGTCCATGGCCGTCTGCTCGTTTGAGTAGAGTCTGAGAAACCACACCTATCAGGTTATTGGCCAACTGCATTCGAATCTGAGCTTGCTGATAGTTTGGAAAGACGTCTATGATACGGTCTACAGTCTGAGTGGCATCCTGCGTATGCAGGGTCGCAAATACAAGGTGGCCGGTTTCGGCAGCCGTGATCGCGAGGTGGATCGTCTCAAGGTCACGCATCTCACCGACCAGAATTACATCAGGGTCCTGCCTGAGAACATATTTCAGCGCATTGTTAAATGAGAGCGTATCGGTGCCCAACTCCCGCTGGTTAATGATCGACTTTTTGCACTCATGAACAAACTCAACAGGGTCCTCAACAGTCATGATGTGCTCGGATCTGTTGGAGTTTATATAGTCGATCATAGCGGCGAGAGTAGTGGACTTGCCGGAACCGGTCGGACCGGTAACCAAAACCATTCCTCTCGGGCGTTCCGCAAAATACTGGCAGACCGGAGGCAGATTCAGTTCCTGCATACTCATGATCTTGGTTGGAATTGCACGCTGGACCATGCTTACCATGCCGCGCTGCTGCATAATATTGGTTCGATATCTGGATACATTCGGAATCTCATATGCGAGATCCATTTCCAGCTCTTCCTCAAATCGCGCCTGGCGGACCTCATTCATCATGCTGTAAGCCAAATCGTGAGTGTCCTCGGGACTGAGTTTCGGATACTGCTTCTGAGGGATCAGGTCGCCATGAATGCGCATTAAAGGATAATTGTACGCCTTGATATGGAGGTCGGAGCCTTCCAACTTAACCAGAAGTGTGAGCAGTTCATCCATAAATTCTCTGTTCATTGCTCGGCTCATTTGACCACCCCCTGCAGCGCCTTAGCGGCCATACGTTCAAGCTCGCGTGGATTTGATGATTTGGAGATGGCGTCATCATAATTGATGACCCGCCTCCTCAATAAACCGACAAGATACTGGTCGAGGGAGATCATACCGAAGTCGCCGCCTGCCTGAATATCAGAATATATCTGGTGTGTCTTGCCCTCTCGTATCAGCGCTCGAATAGCCGGGGTTGCTACCATCACCTCGAATGCCGCGATTCGACCTCCTTGAGCATCAATTCGCGGCAAGAGCTGCTGGGAAATAACAGCCTGGATCGTGACCGATAGCTGCATTCGTATCTGAGACTGCTGTTCTGGAGGGAAAACGTCGATGACACGGTCGATTGTCTGAGGAGCATCGGTCGTGTGCAGAGTCCCGAATACAAGGTGACCGGTCTCAGCAGCGGTGATCGCAAGGGATATGGTTTCGAGGTCTCGCATTTCACCGACCAGGATGACATCCGGGTCCTGTCTCAAAACGTGCTTAAGGGCCTCTGCAAATGAATGAGTATCAATCTCCAGTTCGCGCTGATTGACAGAGCACATCTTATCTTGATGCACGAACTCGATCGGGTCCTCGATTGTGATTATATGCGCTTTCTCGTTCTCGTTGATATGATTGATCATAGCTGCCAGGCTGGTCGATTTACCGGAACCGGTAGGCCCGGTTACCAGAACCAACCCTCTTGGCCTTAGACATATATCTTTTGTCACTTGCGGTAAACCAAGATCATCAATTGTTTTGATCTTAATGGGAATCGCTCGAAGCACCGCCCCGACATGACCGCGCTGGCGGAAACAGTTTACACGGAACCTGGATACATCCCTTATCTCATACGACAGGTCCAGCTCCATGAACTCTTCCAGGCGCTTGCGGCGCTCTTCGTTCAAAATTGGAAATACTATGTCCTCAACCTTCTCAATCGGCGGAAAGGGTGTCGGAGTAAGTTTCCCATGAATACGCATAATCGGCGGCTGCCCATATCTCAGATGTAAGTCCGAGCCTGACTTCTCAACCATCTGAGTCAGAAGCTGATCTATGTATAATTCTGCCATTCGCAAATGACCTCATGTATTTTATACGCATCGATATCCCTCCGGGTAAGATACCGGAGGGATTATATCGTCTCACAACACAAGGTCGCAAAGCCACGACAGGCATTGCGACCCCTGAATGTATGACCTTACTTATTTAATTTTAGTTCCAATACAAAGATTCTGCAATAGGTAATCTATTGAGGTTGTTGCGATTGAGGAAACCCGAGAGCATTAATCATGGGTGAAGCATTTACGACGAAACTTGCAAAGCTTACTAAAGCACTTGGCAAATGCTTCACCCCTACAGGTTAGCGCCAGCATCATTATTGGCTGAGGAGTTCTTTAAGTCGCTTTAAGGCCTTCTGCTGCAGGCGCGAAACGTGCATCTGAGATATGTTGAGCCTCTTCGCAACCTCCGTCTGAGACATGTCCTTAAAAAAACGATAGTAGATGATCGCTTTTTCACGAGGCTCCAGGCAGTCCACGGCCTGCTTCAGATCGCCGTAAGTCTCTATACTCTGAAGCGAAGCATCGAGGTCGCCGACAAACTCGGCGAGAGTCAGCGGCGCAGATTCGCCCTCATAGGGCAGCTTGCTGTCCAGAGAAACGGTATCGTAAGCATTTCCAAGTTCGATTGCCTCCAGTGTCTCTTCCTCACTTGCGCCCACCTGACCGGCAATCTCTTGAATAGTCGGAGGATGTCCCAAACGCTGGCTCAAGTCCTCGGCTGCCTTATTGGCGGCAAGATTAAGCTCCTGAAGCCGTCTTGGAACCTTAAGGCTCCAAGCCTTGTCACGAAAGTGCCGCCGGATCTCGCCGACTATCGTGGGAGTGGCATAGGTCGAAAACTTTGTCCCCCTGTCGGGATCGAACCTGTCTATGGCATTTATCAGCCCGATCACACCGACCTGAACCAAATCTTCAAGCGGTTCACCCCTGTTTGCAAACTTGCCTGCCAGGAACCGGACCAGGTTCTGGTGCATGATAACCAGCTTGTCGCGAGTCTTCCGATCACGTCGGCTGACATAGTCGCGGAAAAGACCCTCGGCCTCTTCCTCGGTCCACTCAGCGACAGAGCTTTTTTTTCTCGCCGCCCCGCTATCGTTGTCCAGCATATTTGACCATCCGAACACGCGTGCCGTTATTATTCGGTTCAACATTAACCTCATCTACAAGTAAGGTTATGAGCAGCGCTCCAAGGTTCTCAGGTTCCTGATCGACGCTGCCGGATGCCTCGCCGTCACTCCTGACACCGGCCTCGTCGAATATGTCTACTGTCAGCTTATCGGGAGCGATCTCACTGCGCAATATAATGCTCGAATCGAGCTTCGAGTTGCGCTCAGCCCACTCGACCGATGTCGTGCACGCCTCGCCTACCGCAAGCCTGACATCCTCGACTTCATCATATGAAAACTTCATGCGGCTGGCCACACCGAGAATCGCCAGCCTTGCTACACCAACATACTCCGGCTTGCACGGTATTCTCAGCTCCACGCAAGCGGGACATTCGTCGTTCGGCACGTTTACACTATCTCCTTTCCCATAACCTCTCGCGCGTCTTCCTCGGAATTGTAGATATCGAAAATCTTATCCAGCCCGGTGATCTCAAACACCCGGCGAATCCGAGGACTCGGGCAGATCAACACCATATTGCCGTCTACCTCTCGCATTCGTTTCAATCCACCGATCAGAACGCCGAGAGCCGTGCTGTCCAGATAATCAACCTTGGTGAGATTCACCATCAACTCCTTAGTGCCGTCCTCGAGAATATTTATGATCTGCTGCTTGAGCTGTGGCGCAGTGTATACGTCCACCTCACCCTCGAGTTCGATTAAGGGAAGCTCCTTCTCCAATGTCCTGACATCTATTTTGAAGTTCACTCTGTGTCACCTCATCTTATTCGGCGTCCCTTTCGACTGCCGTCCTCATCTGCGGCATACACACACATCCATCCAATAACGGCTAAAACTCAGGATTCTCCGACTCCTCCGATGTCTCTTCTTTCTTCGATATTATGGCCTGCTTACCCGCGTCAACCGCGCTGACGACCTTGTCACGAGTCGATTCAAGAAGCTCTCTGCTCTTTTTGACCAACTCCTCGCTGGACTCTGAAAGATCATGGACTACCTTGGTCGCCTTGTCACGAATATCGTCCGCGGCATTCTTTATATCTTCCCTTGTCTCATTGCCGGATTTCGGCGCTACAAGCAGCGCAGTCACCGCACCGATCAGTGCGCCCAAACCCATGCCTGCCAGGAAATTTATGAATACGCCCTTTTCTTCTCGATTTTCACTCATCGTTGGATTCCTCCTTTGATTGTTTAGCGCTTCTTAAGGTTTTAATACCTTCCTTTATGCCCTGCATAACCGAAATCAGAGTAGTCCTGGAACTTGAAACAGCCCTTTCAGCCGCACCCACTATCGTCTTTCCCTCAACAAGGTCTTCAACCGATTGAGCGGCGCGCCCCACGTGGTCCACCTGCATACGTGCCGCGATCACCAACTCATTCGTATGTCTCAAAACCCGTCCGGCTTCTTCAGCCAGCTCAGTAATCTCTTCTCTGAAAACTTTCAGCGTAGCCTCAAGCTCACGCGTCGCACCCGCCAGCCGCCTGAAATACACAGCCAGTCCCACAACCAATAATATCAGGATCACGCTCAGCAGCACTGTGACCGTGACCAAAAGCCCAATCATCTCAACACGTCACTTTCCAAGGCCGATTCCACCCGGTCGGCTATTATCCCGCCGCCCAGGACCTCATCGCCATCATAAAATACAGCCGATTGGCCGGCAGTGACCGCACGCTGGGTCTGCTCGAAATCAAGCACGGCGCTGTCCTCAGACAAGGGCCTCAGGACCGCAGGCGAATCCTGCGCATTATACCTTATCTTCGCCGAAACGGCAACGGATTTCGAAAGTTTCTCACCGGATATCATATTGACATATTTTATAAGCACGGCCTTTTGCCCAAACTCACCGGGCTCACCAAGAATTATCTTATTTGACCGCGCATCAATCGCAATTACATATAGCCTGCGGCCTGATGCCACACGCAGCCCCCGGCGCTGGCCGACTGTATAAAACGCTATTCCCTCGTGCTCACCCAACACCTTGCCCGAAGTATCGACTATGGGTCCGGGACGCATCAACTCAGGCACAGACTTTTTCAAAAAGTCCTGATACCCGCCGCCGGGTATAAAGCATATGTCCTGGCTCTCGGGTCTCTCAGTCAAGTGCAGACCCAACTTATCTGACATGGCGCGCACTTCACTTTTTGTATGATACCCCAGGGGCATGAGTATCTTACCCAACTGGCTTTGACTGAGCCTGTACAATACGTATGCCTGGTCTTTTGTCTTATCCACGCCTTTCAGCAGCTTCCACTTCGACGTCGGCTCGTCCCAGATTATCCGAGCGTAGTGACCTGTCGCTATATAGTCCGCGTCGAGTTCGTCCTGAGTATACTTAAGCAGCTCGCCGAACTTGATCTTGGGATTGCACACAACGCAGGGATTCGGCGTCCGGCCATGGCGGTATTCGTCAATAAAGTTGCTCACCACGCATTTGGCAAACTCATCCCGAACATCGAGCACGTGATGCGATATACCCAGATACGACGCTACGCGGCCCGCATCCTGCTCCGCCTGCCGCGCAATTTTTTCGAGAGCCTCATCCTCGGATGACCACATCCGCATCGTGACCCCGATCACTTCATAGCCATTGTCAAGGAGCATCGCGGCGGCTATAGAACTGTCGATACCGCCGCTCATTGCTACGACGACTCTCTTTTTCTCATTACTGCTCACTTGGCCGGGACTCCCCACTCACACCAACCCTCTCCCGCCGATGGGGAGAGGAAGCAGGTTGCACTGTATCTCCAAGGCTTCATGATTCGTCGTCCGCCTTGCTATCGGATTCAGAGCCGCTCTTGCGCAGTCTGTCTAGGCGCTGTTTGAACTTTGCCTCATGACCATGTTCGGTCGGCTCGTAATACGGCCCACTTTGCGCGCCGGGCGGCAGATATTCCTGATTGACGTAATGGCCGGGGTAGTCGTGAGGATATTTGTATCCCTTACCATGCCCTATAGCCTTTGCTCCGGGGTAGTGTGAATCCCTTAGATGCACAGGCACTGGGGGTCCCTTCCTCTCCATTACATCTCTATTCGCCCGATCTATCGCCATGTAGCTTGCGTTGCTCTTGGGCGCGCAGGCCAGATATACTGTCGCCTGAGCCAGAGGAATCTGAGCCTCCGGCATGCCTACGAACTGCACAGCCTGAGCAGTCGCATTCGCCACTACCAGCGCCATCGGGTCCGCGTTACCTATATCCTCCGCGGCGGCAATGACCAATCGCCTCGCCACGAACTTGGGGTCCTCCCCAGCGGCCAGCATTCGCGCCAGCCAGTATATGGCCGCATCGGGATCGGAGCCGCGCATCGATTTGATATATGCCGAAACGGTATCGTAGTGGTTATCCCCATTCCTGTCGTATTTCAACACCCTTTTTTGAACAGCTTCTTCAGCAATTTTTAGTGTGACTGTCTTTACGCCTGTTTTGGGATCGGGCTCGGTAGAAGCGACTGCCGATTCGAGAGCGTTCAGGGCATTGCGGGCGTCACCTTCGGCGATGTCTATAATATGGGCCATGGCGTCTTCATTGACCACGATATTTTCGCTGCCAAGCCCGCGCTCACTGTCATGCAGGGCTCGATCAATAAGCGCCCTGACATTCTCATCAGAAAGAGGATCGAACCTGAAGATGCGCGCACGCGAAAGCAGAGGAGTGTTCACTTCAAAATACGGGTTCTCGGTGGTCGCGCCGATCAGGACAACAGTTCCGTCCTCAACATGAGGTAAAAGCGCGTCCTGCTGGGCTTTATTAAATCGATGTATCTCATCGACAAAGAGAATAGTCTTGCGCCCGTCGAGCTTGCGCTGCTCTTTTGACCGGGCGATCACTTTACGCATCTCGGGTATGCCCGATGTGACGGCGCTGAAATTTTCAAACCGCGCCCGGCTGTGGTGAGCTATCACCGCCGCCAGTGTGCTCTTGCCGCAGCCTGCAGGTCCCCAGAAGATCATGGAAGGAAGCTCATCTTTTTCGATAGCCGTGCGAAGGAGAGTGCCTGGTGCCAGAATCTGCTCCTGGCCGACGAACTCGTCCATAGTCCTCGGGCGCATGCGCGCTGCAAGAGGCTGATGAGACAGCTCTTCAGGTGTTTCCGGTAAAAGATTGGGCATGTGTATAAACTTCCCAATTATGGGCGTGAAATCCTCTTACATTTCCCTCGCCGCCTCGGCCATTGCAACAACGTTTTGTGCAGGAACATTCGGCAGCAGTGCCTCATGACTCGGACTGATAACCAGGTTCGGACCCAGCAATGCCTTTACTCGCCGCACTTCTGCCTTGACATCTTCAGGAGAGCCATGAACCAGCAAATGCTGAGTGTCTATACCGCCCACAAATGCAATTTTGCCTTTGAAATCACGGGCAAGAGTCTCGGCATCCATGTTGGATGCCCTGGCTTGCAGAGGATGCAGCGCATCGACTCCCATCTCGATATATTTGGGAATGATTTTATGGACTGCCCCACAGGAGTGATGCATCACTTTGTAACCGTATTTGTGCCCAAGGTCCACCAGCGCTTTTGTGTAAGGGAGCATAAAACGATCCCACTGTTCGGGGCTGACGAGCAGATCGAGCTGAGTGCCGTAATCATTTCCAAAGAAAAACACGTCCATCTCGTCACCCGCAACCTCGAAAAACCGTCTGTTTGACTCAAGGAAAAATTCGCACACTTTTCGCGTCACCGCATCGACAACATCCGGATTCAGATACATTTTTATGAAGTAGTTTTCCATCCCGAAGTAACCGGCAAGGATATGGAAAAACGATGCCCACATTCCACTTGCGCGGCAGACATCTCCTGCGCTGCGCAGATCGTCAAGCGGCTGAGTAAAGTCCAGGTAATCAAGGTTCGGCCAATCGGGATAGTCCTCAATCTCCACGACATCCTCGCAATCGGCAAAGATGGGTTTTCCATCTCTGGTCATTTCAAAGAGCGGCTTACCCTCGGGGTGCTTGTATGCAAAGTCCGCACATATCCAGCGAATATCATCATCCAGATGCCTGCGCACTTCTTCTTGATTTGAGGTGCCAAAATATTCAAAATAATTCTGCCATGTATCCCCAAGCGGATTTCCCATCCAGAATCCGCACCGATCCGGCACACCGCCTGTGAAAATTGTTTTGATGCGTTCGCGACTGGTCACCTTCCGCCTCCTGTATTGCCCACAAAACCATGGTTTATGAAAGCAAGCATGAAGTCCTTCGCAAAAAACAGCCCCGGGAACCCCGGGGTCGTTGTATGCTTTACTAGGGAATCTCATGCTATTTAATAGTGCGGCTTCCCAGAAAACTCCAGCCGTTGTAGACTCCTGTGATATCTTTGACATAAAGCCAGCACTTACAACTCTTGCCTGCCATCGATGGTTTCATCTCAATACTCCAACTGATCGCAAGCCCATTTATATTATTCACCACAGTTGTGTACTTGCAGTATAGCTTGCACTGTTTGTTTTCGATGACATTGTCCGAACCCGGCGCATAACCGCCGAGATTTCCAGTCCCCGCATCATTTCTCAAAAAGAGCTTGTCGGTCTGCACATTATACAATACATACACTGCGTTTGAAGCCGACTGCACATTGTTAATCAGAAGAGCAGCTATGTCGATTGATGAACAACAGGCGATATCGAAGTAAACACTACTGATCGTATATTTAACTCCCGTATTGAAAGTGGCGCTTACAGGAATCAGACAGACATTCCAAGGCTCGGTAAGCGGACGAAACGTAAACTCCCCGAATTTATCCCATCCCTTATAAAAACCATCGCTGTCCGCCGCAAAAAGCCATCCGTAGCAAACCCTATTGGCCATTGAAGGCTTTATCTCAATCACCCAATTGACAGTAAGCGTGTTTCCGCTCCTGGATACTGTAGTATTTTTGCAGTAGAGCCTGCACTGACCATTCTCTATAACATTGTCAGAACCGACCTCATACCCGCCAAGACTTCTGGTGCCTTCATCGTTTCTAAGGTAGAGTTTGTTTCCAATGTAAATGCAATATATTGCATTTGACCCCACAGTAGCCGAATTTATCAGTAGGCTTACACTTTTGATCGTTCCTGCGCCCGCGCTGTCTGAGTGCTTGCTGACAAACGTATATTTCCAGTAGCCCCTCAAATAGCCGCTGGATGGAGCAAGACTGATATTCGTTGGAATATGGCTGATTGTATAGACCGCCGACTTCACCGCACTGGGATTCATCCCAGTCTTCCAGGCCTTTGCCTTAAGAGTCAGTGATTTCGACACTGTCACCGCGGCACCGGATGCTATTTTGGGATCGCTGGTGGTCGGGGCTGCACCGTTCACGCTGTAATGTATCTCCGCGCCCGATGTTGCACAAGATATCGTGACTTTCTGCTCCTTTGTATAGGTTCCGGCGTCGGGAGAAAAAATCGGGGCAGCAACTGTCGCCACAGATGAAGCGGTATAGGCTTTCAGGCAGGCGCTGGCATCATAATTATTGAGATCAAGCCAATTATTGCCATCCGAGCTTGCGAAACTCTCATCGGGCTCCGAAGTAGCCCTGCTGCTATATTGACTGATAGGATACTCCAAAGGCAGCGGATAAGTCCGCCCTGGCGTTGTAGTTTTCACTAATACCGTAAACTTGTGTCCATTCACCACACTGACAGCCGAACTCAGCTTGATGGTAACATAAC